>NZ_JALBYS010000002.1:0-204698 GCF_022678525.1 Serratia sp. PGPR-27
CGATGGTAGTGTGGGGTCTCCCCATGCGAGAGTAGGACACTGCCAGGCATCAAATTAAGCGTGCTGATATGGCTCAGTTGGTAGAGCGCACCCTTGGTAAGGGTGAGGTCCCCAGTTCGACTCTGGGTATCAGCACCACTTTATTTAAAGTGGGTTTAGAAGTTCGGCAGAAAAAAGAATTTGCCTGGCGGCAATAGCGCGGTGGTCCCACCTGACCCCATGCCGAACTCAGAAGTGAAACGCCGTAGCGCCGATGGTAGTGTGGGGTCTCCCCATGCGAGAGTAGGACACTGCCAAGCATCAAATAAAACAACAAGCCTCATGCGAAAGCATGGGGCTTTTTGTTTTGTCTGTTATTTGGTGTTCTGCTCGAGCATGGGCATGCGAAAGGCCCGTCGGGAACGGGCCTTAACGCCGCTTGCGGCGGCCCCGCAGGGGAGAGTCTCAGGATGAGACGAATACTGTAGGACACTGCCAAGCATCAAATAAGCCAAGAGGCCATCCGAAAGGATGGCCTTTTTGCTTTTAGAGCTTCTCATCTCCCGCGCCGATATCCTGGTGATCCTCGCGCAATGAAACATTTTCACCTTTCCGCTGAATGCTCGACAGCGACGAAAAAAAACGCTATCTTCGGGCATCTAGAAGTCTAAACGTATAAATGGATGTGTGAGGGTTAAGCAATGCCGATTCGTGTTCCTGATGAGTTACCTGCGGTCAATTTCTTGCGCGGTGAGAATGTCTTCGTGATGACATCCTCGCGGGCAAAAACACAGGAAATCAGGCCACTGAAAGTGCTGATCCTCAACCTGATGCCAAAGAAGATCGAAACGGAAAACCAGTTTCTGCGTCTGTTGTCCAACTCGCCGCTGCAGATTGATATCCAGCTGCTGCGCATCGACAGCCGCGAATCGAAGAACACGCCGGCCGAGCATCTGAACAACTTCTACTGCGACTTCGAGGATATCCAGAATGAGAACTTCGATGGCCTGATTGTCACCGGCGCGCCGCTGGGGCTGGTTGATTTCTGCGATGTTGCCTATTGGCCGCAGATCGAACGGGTGATTGACTGGGCCAAAAACCACGTCACCTCCACGCTGTTCGTGTGTTGGGCGGTACAAGCGGCGTTGAACATCCTGTACGGTATTCCCAAGATGACGCGCGAAGTGAAGCTCTCCGGCGTTTATCCGCACCAAACGCTGCAGCAGCATGCGTTGCTGACGCGCGGCTTCGACGAAAGCTTCCTGGCGCCGCACTCACGCTATGCCGATTTCCCGACCGAGGTGATTCGCCAATATACCGACCTGGATATTCTGGCCGAATCCGAGCAGGCCGGCGCCTACCTGTTCGCCAGCAGGGATAAGCGCCTGGCGTTTGTCACCGGCCATCCTGAGTATGATGCCCTGACCCTGGCCGGGGAGTATTGTCGCGACAACGAAGCTGGCCTCGATCCTGCCGTACCGCTCAACTACTTCCCCGATGACAACCCCGCACTGACACCGAAAGCCACCTGGCGCAGCCATGGCCACCTGCTGTTTTCCAATTGGCTCAACTATTACGTCTACCAGATCACGCCTTACGATCTGCGCCATATGAATCCGACTCTCGACTGATCTTTTCTGCCTGCCGGCGGCTGAATCGAGGCCGCCGCGCTGTTGATCCTCCGCACGATCCCCTTTTTACCGGTCACTTTCCCCAAAAAACCATTGGCCAACAACGCGTTAGCCTATCTTTGCGATTCTATTGGAACCAATTTCCTTACCTGTTGGTTATGTTATTTGTTCTAACTAATTGATAATAAAGTGTTAATAAAATATTTAATAATAAAATGGAAATGGTTTTTGATTTTTATTTTTTGTTGAGTATTCTTAGAGCTATCGGGATGAGATCTGACCAGTTTAGGATCGTTTCATCCGCCCTGATCCACAGTGATTTCTGATGAAAATGCGCCGGTCGCTCGGGCGCAATGATGGGAAGGAGCAAGGTCATGACGCAACAGATAGCAGGCACGGAGTTAAGGTTTACCCAGGGTTTCGCCGCTGCGGAGCGCCAGGTATTAACGGATGAAGCGGTTGAATTCCTGGCGGAACTGGTGGGGAAATTCACGCCGCGGCGCAATGAGCTGCTGGCGGCGCGTGCCCGCTGGCAGCAAAATATCGATCGCGGCGAGCTGCCTGGATTTATTTCGGAAACCAATTCCATTCGTGAGGGCGACTGGCAGATCCGCGGCATCCCGCAAGACCTGCGCGATCGCCGGGTCGAGATCACCGGGCCGGTAGAACGCAAGATGGTGATCAATGCGTTGAACGCCAACGTAAAAGTATTTATGGCGGACTTCGAAGACTCCCTGGCGCCAAGCTGGGACAAAGTCATCGATGGTCAAATCAACCTGCACGATGCGGTTAACGGCACCATCTCCTACACCAACGAAGCCGGCAAGATCTACCAACTGAAACCGAATCCGGCGGTGTTGATCGCTCGCGTGCGCGGCTTGCACCTGCCGGAGAAACACGTCTTGTGGCGTGATGAAGCCATCCCCGGCGGCCTGTTCGATTTCGCGCTGTACTTCTACCACAACTATCGTCAGCTGTTGGCCAAGGGCAGCGGCCCGTATTTCTACCTGCCGAAAACCCAGTCCTGGGAGGAAGCGGCCTGGTGGAGCGATGTCTTCAGCTTTACCGAGGATCGTTTCGATCTGCCACGTGGCACCATCAAGGCGACCGTGCTGATCGAAACCCTGCCGGCGGTGTTCCAGATGGACGAGATCCTCTATCACCTGCGCGATCACATCGTCGGCCTGAACTGTGGCCGCTGGGATTACATCTTCAGCTACATCAAAACGCTGAAGAATCACGGCGATCGCGTGCTGCCGGATCGTCAGTCGGTGACCATGGAGAAACCTTTCCTCAGCGCCTATTCACGTCTGTTGATCAAAACCTGTCATAAGCGCGGCGCCTTCGCCATGGGCGGCATGGCGGCGTTTATCCCGAGCAAAGACGCTGAGAAAAACGCCTGGGTGCTGAACAAGGTGCGGGCGGATAAAGAGCTGGAGGCCAACAATGGCCACGATGGCACCTGGGTGGCGCACCCAGGGCTGGCGGACACGGTGATGGAGGTGTTCGGCAAGGCATTGGGCGATCGCCAGAATCAGCTGGACGTGATGCGTGAGCAGGATGCGCCAATCAGCGCCGCGCAGCTGTTGGAACCATGCGACGGCGAACGCACCGAAGCGGGGATGCGCGCCAATATCCGCGTGGCGGTGCAGTACATCGAAGCCTGGATCTCCGGCAACGGCTGCGTGCCTATCTATGGGTTGATGGAAGATGCCGCGACGGCGGAGATCTCCCGTACCTCTATCTGGCAGTGGATCCACCACGAGAAGAGCCTGAACGACGGGCGCCCGGTCACCAAGGCGCTGTTCCGCCAGATGTTGCAAGAAGAGATGTTGGTGGTGCGTGAAGAAGTAGGGGAAGCGCGCTTTAACGCCGGCCGGTTCGAAGAGGCGGCGCGCCTGATGGAGCGCATCACCACGCAAGATGAATTAATCGATTTCCTGACGTTGCCCGGCTATGAGCTGCTGGCCTGAACTTTCCCAATCAACCCTACATGACTGAAAGGATAAAAATTATGTCTACCTCTCGCTCTCAACAGATCCAGCAGCTGGAACAGGAATGGAAATCGGCCCGTTGGGAAGGCATCACCCGCCCTTACAGCGCCGAAGACGTGATCAACCTGCGCGGTTCGGTCAACCCGGAATGTACCCTGGCGCAAAACGGCGCCGCCAAACTGTGGGCGTTGCTGAACGGCAAGGCGCGCAAAGGCTACGTGAACTGCCTGGGCGCGCTGACCGGTGGCCAGGCGCTGCAGCAGGCTAAAGCCGGCGTCGAGGCTATCTACCTGTCCGGCTGGCAGGTGGCGGCCGACGCCAACAGCGCGGCGGCCATGTACCCTGACCAGTCGTTGTATCCGGTGGACTCGGTGCCGAAGGTGGTCGAGCGCATCAACAACACCTTCCGCCGCGCCGATCAGATCCAGTGGGCGAACCAGATTGAGCCGGGCAGCAAAGGCTACACCGATTACTTCCTGCCGATTGTCGCCGATGCGGAAGCCGGCTTCGGCGGCGTGCTGAACGCCTTCGAGCTGATGAAAGCGATGATCACCGCCGGCGCCGCCGGGGTGCACTTCGAAGACCAGTTGGCGGCGGTGAAGAAATGCGGCCATATGGGCGGCAAAGTGCTGGTGCCGACGCAAGAAGCGATCCAGAAGCTGGTCGCCGCGCGCCTGGCGGCCGACGTGCTCGGCGTGCCGACGCTGGTGATCGCCCGTACCGACGCCGATGCGGCCGACCTGCTGACGTCCGATTGCGATCCGTATGACAGCGCCTTCGTCACCGGCGAGCGCACGGCAGAAGGCTTCTTCCGCACCCATGCAGGCGTCGAGCAGGCGATCAGCCGCGGCCTGGCCTATGCCCCTTACGCCGATATGGTGTGGTGCGAAACCTCAACGCCGGATCTGGATGCCGCTCAGCGCTTCGCCGACGCCATTCACGCCAAATACCCGGGCAAGCTGCTGGCCTACAACTGCTCGCCGTCGTTCAACTGGAAGAAGAACCTCGACGATCAGACCATCGCGCGCTTCCAGCAGGCGCTGTCGGACATGGGCTACAAGTATCAGTTCATCACGCTGGCGGGCATCCACAGCATGTGGTTCAACATGTTCGACCTGGCGCACGCCTATGCGCAGGGCGAGGGCATGAAACACTACGTCGAGAAGGTGCAGCAGGCGGAGTTCGCCGCGGTGGATCGCGGTTACACCTTTGCGTCGCATCAGCAGGAGGTGGGCACCGGCTACTTCGACAAGGTCACCACCATCATTCAGGGCGGCGCCTCTTCGGTCACCGCGCTGACCGGTTCGACGGAAGAACAGCAGTTCTGATGCGGCAAGCTTGAAGACGTTTCACCCGGAGCCTGCATGCGCAGGCTTCTTTTTCTGGCGGGGGTAAGGATGGCGGCAAAACTGGAGTTGTTGATCGCACAGACGATCCTGCAGGGCTTCGATGCGCAGTACGGCCGCTTTTTGGAGGTGACCGCCGGCGCGCAGCAGCGCTTCGAGCAGGCGGACTGGCCGGCGGTGCAGCAGGCGATGAAAAAGCGCATCCATCTGTATGACCATCACGTCGGCCTGGTGGTGGAGCAGCTCAAATGCATCACCGGACAGAAATATTTCGACGCCGACTTCCCCAGCCGGGTCAAAGCGGTTTATATCGATCTGCTGCCGGACTACCCGCGTTTCGAGATAGCCGAAAGCTTTTTTAACTCGGTCTACTGCCGGCTGTTCAAGCATCGCGATCTGACGCCGGACAAGCTGTTCGTGTTCAGTTCGCAGCCGGAACGGCGCTTTCGCGACATTCCGCGTCCGCTGGCGCGCGATTTCACCTCCAATGGCGATCTGCCGGCGATGCTGCGCAGCGTGCTGAGCGATCTGCCGCTGCGGTTGCCGTGGGAAGATTTGACGCGCGATATTCGCTACATCACTCAGGCGCTGCAGCGGGCCTTCAGTCCGCAGCAACTGGCGGGGGCCACCTTTCAGATCGCCAACGAACTGTTCTATCGCAACAAGGCCGCCTGGCTGGTCGGCAAGCTGCGCCTGGCTGACGGCGTTTATCCGTTCTTGCTGCCGATCCACCACAGCGAGTCGGGCGCGCTGTTTATCGATGCCTGCCTGACCGGTAAGGCCGAGGCCAGCATCGTCTTCGGCTTCGCCCGCTCTTATTTCATGGTCTACGCGCCGCTGCCGGCGGCGATGGTCGAGTGGCTGCGCGAGATCCTGCCGGGCAAGACCACCGCCGAGCTGTACATGGCGATCGGCTGCCAGAAGCACGGCAAAACTGAATGCTACCGCGAATACCTGACCTTTATGGCGCAGTCGCAGGAGCAGTTCATCATCGCGCCGGGGGTGAAGGGCATGGTGATGCTGGTGTTTACCCTGCCGTCCTTCGATCGGGTGTTTAAAGTGATCAAGGACGAATTCGCCCCGCAAAAAGAGGTGACGCAGGCGCAGGTGATGGCCTGCTATCAGCTGGTGAAAGAGCACGATCGCGTCGGGCGTATGGCGGATACCCAAGAGTACGAAAATTTCGTCGTCGACAAGGCGCGCCTCAGCCCGGAACTGTTGGCGGAGCTGCGGCGCGAAGTGCCGGGCAAACTGGAAGATCTCGGCGATCGCATTGTGATTAAGCACCTGTATATGGAACGGCGCATGACGCCGCTGAATCTGTATCTGGAGCAGGCCAACGACCAGCAGATGCGCGATGCGATTGAAGAGTACGGCAACGCGATCAAGCAGTTAGCCGCCGCCAATATCTTCCCCGGCGACATGCTGTTCAAGAACTTTGGCGTGACGCGCCACGGGCGGGTGGTGTTCTATGACTACGACGAGATTTGCTACATGACCGAGGTCAACTTCCGCGATATCCCGCCGCCGCGTTATCCGGAAGATGAGTTGGCCAGCGAGCCGTGGTACAGCATCGCGCCCAACGACGTGTTCCCGGAAGAGTTCCGCCACTTTCTGTGCGGCGATCGGCGCATTCGGCAGGTGTTTGAAGAGCTGCACAGCGATCTGTTTACCGCGGAGTATTGGCGCGGGTTGCAGCAGCGCATCCGCGAAGGGCATGTGGAAGACGTATTTGCTTATCGCAAGAAGCAGCGGTTCAGCCAGCGCAGCGGGGCGGCGCTGCCGGCCGCCACCGCTGCGATGTAAATCAGGCCTCGGCGCCCGCGACGGCGGCGCGCGCCAGTTCAGTGATGCGCGCGTAGTCGCCGCTTTCGAGCGCGTCCGCCGGCACCAGCCAGGAGCCGCCGATGCACAGCACGCTTTTCAGCGCCAGATAGCTGCGGTAGTTGTCCGGTGAGATGCCGCCGGTCGGGCAGAAGCGCACCTGCGGGAACGGGCCGCCGATCGCCTGCAGCGCTTTTACGCCGCCGTTGGCTTCCGCCGGGAAGAATTTAAACTCGCGCAGGCCGTAATCCATGCCCTGCATCAGTTCGGAAACGGTGCTGATGCCCGGGATCAAGGGAATGGAACCTGCGGTGGCGGCTTTGAGCAGCTCGTCGGTCAGGCCTGGGCTGATGGCGAACTGCGCACCGGCTTCGGTCACTTCCCGCAGCTGCTGCGGATTGATCACCGTACCGGCGCCGATGATCGCTTCCGGCACCTCTTGGGCGATGGCGCGAATGGCGTCCATGGCGCAGGCGGTGCGCAGCGTCACCTCCAGCACCCGCACGCCGCCGGCGACCAGCGCTTTCGCCAACGGCACCGCATGTTCCAGCTTGTTGATCACGATGACCGGCACCACCGGCCCCGCCGTCAGGATCTGCTCGGCGCTTGTTGTCCACTTGTTCATGCTGACGTTCTCCTCTGTGGCCGCCGCCAGGCGGCGATGCGGCCAGGCTATCGATTAAAATTTGATACAGCAGGCGCCCTGCTCGGCGCCGGACAGCTGGCTGCGCAGCGCGCCGAACAGCTCGCGGCCGCAGCCGATGTGTTCCGCGCTCAGATCGGGTTGGCATGGCGTGCGCCGGGCCAGTTCGTCGGCGTCGACCAGCACCTGCAGCTCGCCGCTGCGGCCGTTGACGCGGATCGGATCGCCGTCGCGCACTTTCGCCAGCAGGCCGCCGGTATAGGCTTCCGGGGTGACGTGGATGGCGGAAGGCACCTTGCCGGAGGCGCCGGACAGGCGGCCGTCGGTCACCAGCGCCACTTTGAAGCCGCGATCCATCAGCACGCCCAGCGGCGGCATCAGCTTGTGCAGCTCCGGCATGCCGTTGGCCTGCGGCCCCTGGAAGCGCACCACCACCACGCAATCGCGATCCAGCTTGCCGGCTTCGAACGCCGGCACGATGTCGTGCTGGCTGTCGAACACTACCGCCGGCGCTTCGATGATCTGGTTGTCGGCGGGCACCGCCGAGGTTTTCATCACCGCGCGGCCCAGATTGCCGGCCATCACTTTGGTGCCGCCGTGATGTTCGAACGGCTGGGCCACGCTGGCGATCACGCTGGCGTCGAGCGAGCCGGCCACGCCTTCGCGCCACACCAGTTGGCCGTTGTCCAGCCACGGTTCCTGGGTGTAGCGGCGCAGGCCGAAACCGGCCACGGTATGCACGTCTTCGTGCAGCAGGCCGTGTTGCAGCAGCTCGCGCACCACCAGCGGCACGCCGCCGGCGGCCTGGAACTGGTTGATGTCGGCCGGGCCGTTCGGATAGATACGGCACAGCAGCGGCACCGCCTCCGACAGCTCCGAGAAATCGTCCCAGGTAATGATGATGCCCGCCGCCCGCGCCATCGCTACCAGATGCATGGTCAGGTTGGTTGAGCCGCCGGTCGCCAGCAGCGAGACGATGCCGTTCACCACCACTTTCTCGTCCACCAGGCGGCCGATCGGCAGGTAGTTGCCGGCGGTGTCGGTCAGTCGGGTCACCTGGCGCGCGGCGGCGTCGTTCAGCGCGTCGCGCAGCGGCGTGTCCGGATGAACGAAGGAGGCGCCCGGCAGATGCAGACCCATCACTTCCATCACCATCTGGTTGGTGTTGGCGGTGCCGTAGAAGGTGCAGGTGCCGATGCCGTGATAAGAGGCAGCCTCGGCCTCCAGCAACGCTAGGCGGTCGGCCTTGCCCTCGGCGTACAGCTGGCGCACGCGCACTTTTTCCTTGTTCGGCAGGCCGCTGCTCATCGGGCCGGCCGGCACGAACAGCGCGGGCAGGTGGCCGAAGGAGAGGGCGGCCATCACCAGCCCCGGCACGATCTTGTCGCAGATGCCGAGGAACAGCGCGCCGTCGAACATATTGTGCGACAGGCCGACGGCGGCCGACATGGCGATCACGTCACGGCTCATCAGCGAAAGCTCCATGCCGTCCTGCCCCTGCGTCACGCCGTCGCACATCGCCGGCACGCCGCCGGCCACCTGGCCCACGGCGCCCACCGCCTTCAGCGCCTGTTTCAGCCGCTGTGGGTAATGTTCGTACGGCTGGTGGGCCGACAGCATGTCGTTGTAGGCGGTGATGATGGCGATATCGCTGCGCACCATGTTTTTCAGCGACGCCTTGTCATCGGGCTGACAGGCGGCGAAACCGTGGGCCAGGTTGCCGCAGGCGAGCTGCGCGCGGTGGACGGTTTGGGAGCGGGCCGCCTCGATACGCGCCAGATAGGCGGCGCGGCTGGCCTGGGAACGGTCGATGATGCGCTGTGTGACACGGGACAAGGTTGGATTAATCATGCCTTCCTCACATTGCTGTTGTTATAGTCGCCGCCTGTGGCGGTGCCCCCGGGGGTGATTTGCAGCCCTGGTGTGCAAGGCCGGGGGCGATTTGGGATTTAAAACATCGTGAATGCAATCATGCCGATGGCGCCGCCGACGCTGCCCAGAATGGTTTCCATCACCGTCCAGGTTTTCAGCGTTTGCAGTTCGTTGGCGCCGGTGAATTTGCCGAACAGCCAGAAGCCGGCGTCGTTGACGTGGCTCAGCACGATGGAGCCGCCGGCGATGCAGATGGCCAGCGCGGCCAGTTGCCCGCCGCTGAGCCCGAGCTGGCTGGTGACCGGCAGCACCAGGCCGACGGTGGTCAGGCAGGCGACGGTGGCCGAGCCCTGGATCACCCGCACCATGGCGGAGAGCGCAAAGGCGGCCACGGCGATCGGCAGGCCGGCGCCGATCATGGCGTCACCCAGCGCCGGCCCGACGCCGGAATCCACCAGGATCTGCTTGAACACCCCGCCGGCGCCGGTCATCAGCAGGATGATCCCGGCCGGCTGCACCGCGGCGGAGCAGATGGCCAGCGTCTGTTCGTTGCTCATGCCGCGCGGCTTCGCCAGACCGTAAATCACGATCAGGCAGGCCAGCAGGATGGCGGTGAACGGGTGGCCGATAAACTCCAGCCACTGCTGCAGCTGCGAGCCGGGGGTGACCAGCCGCGCGCCGATGGTTTTCATGCCGACCAGCACCAGCGGGCACAGCACCAGCGCCAGGCTGAAGCCGAACGACGGCAGATTGCCCTTGGTCAGCGTCGGCTCATTCTCTTCCGGCGGCATAGGCCAGTTGACGAAACGGCTGATAAAGCTGCCGTACAGCGGGCCGGCGATCAGCATGCCGATCACCGCCGCTACCAGGCCGATGGCGATCATCCAGCCGAAATCGGCCTTCATCTGCGACGCCAGCAGCATAGGCACCGGCCCCGGCAGCAGGAAGGAGGCGGCGGCGGCCACGCCGGCGAACAGCGGAATAGCCAGCTTGACGATATTGCCGTCGGTGCGGCGCGCCACGGCGAACACGATGCCGATCAGCAGCACCACCGCCACGTCGAAGAACAGCGGCAGCGCGCAGATCAGCCCGGCGATGCCGAGCGCGTAGTGCGCCTTGCTTTGTCCGAATCGTTTCAGCAATTGCGCCGCAATTTGGTCGAGCGCGCCGACCTCATGCAGGATCTTGCCGAACATCGCCCCCAGCGCCACCACGATCGCCAGGAAGCCCAGCGTGTCGCCCATGCCTTTTTGCATGGTGTCGGCGATGTGTTCCAGCGGCATGCCGGAGAAAATGCCGGCGGCGATGGACACCAGCATCAGCGCGACGAAGGCGTGCATGCGCGCCTTCATCACCAGGAATAACAGCAGTAAAACCGAGCCGACTGCGGTACCGACCAGCGTTACGGTACTCACGCGCACACGTCCTGCGGCAGGAAGCTCTGGATATGGCGCACGGTATCGGCGATCACCGCGTCCAGCGGCTGATTGATGTCGATCGCCATCACGTCGTTCTCGTCGGCGCCCGGCTGCTCCAGCGCGGCGAACTGGGTGACCAGCATCTGCGGCTTGAAGAAGTGGCCGTTGCGCGCCGCCAGGCGGGATTCGATCACCGGGAACTCGCCGTGCAGATAGATGAACGACAGGTTGCCGTTGCCGGCGCGCAGGCGGTCGCGATACTGCTTTTTCAACGCCGAGCAGACGATGATCGACACGTTGTTGGTGCGCTGCATGGCGAAGGCGGCGTCGTTGAGCGCGGCCAGCCACGGCGCGCGATCGTCGTCGTTCAACGCCTCGCCGGCGGCCATCTTCAGGATGTTGCTGCGCGGGTGCAGGAAGTCGCCGTCGAGGAAGCCGGCGGAGAGTTGGCGGGCCGCGGCGGCGGCGACGGCGGACTTGCCGCTGCCGGAAACGCCCATAACGACGTAAATGCGATTTTGATTGTTGGTCATGGCTTGGCTCCAAAACACCGGGTGACGTTACCTTCGTTCATCTTGATTGTTACCGGTAACATGTTATCGGTAACATTGTCGAAGGAAGTTTGAGCGGTTGCAATGGGCTTTCGCCGTGAGGATCGTTAACTGTGATCGGCTTCAAGCTTTTTTCCTGTGCGCTAAACAGGATGCCGACAGCCTGTTACATGCTGACAACAGAACAGAGCGGGGGAACAAGGGCGCGCTGCGGCGCCCCTCGGATGGACAGGATTAGCGCACGCCGCCGTAGGCCAGGCTGATCTCTTTCGACGCGTGGATCACCAGCGCGCCCAGCTCGATCACGCGATCGTCAGTGATGCGCGACACCGGGCCGGAGATGGAAATGGCGGCGAAGGCTTCGCGGTGTTCGTCGAAGATGCAGGCCGCCACGCAGCGCAGGCCGAGCGCGTGCTCTTCGTCGTCAAAGGAGAAGCCCTGTTTGCGGATCTGCGCCAGCCCCTCTTTCAGGTTGTGCGGCGTCAGGGTATGCGGCGTGTAGGTGTGCATGCCTTTCTTATGCAGCAGTTTGGTCACCTGATCGTCCGGCAGGGTGGCGAGGAACGCTTTGCCGGCGCCGGAGGCGTGCATCGGCAGTTTGCCGCCGATCGGCGCCGACATGCGCATCAGCGCCGTGCACTGCACCTGATCGATGATGATCGCCTGGTACTCGCTGGTATCCAGCACCGCCAGGTTGACGGTTTCGCCGGACTCCTCCATCAGGCGGCGCAGCGTCGGATGCACCATCGCCAGCAGGTTGCGGCTTTGCAGGAAGCTGCTGCCGACCACAAAGGCGTGCGAGCCGATGGTCCACAGGCCGAGATCGCCGACCTGGCGCACGAATCCCTGCTGCTGCATGGTGGTGAGCAGGCGGTGAGTGGTGGAGTTCGGCAGGCCGGCCTGCTGGGCCAGATCGGTCAGCGCCACGTTGCCCTGGGCTTCCGAAATGTATTCCAACAGTTTCAGGCCACGGGTCAACGATTGTACCTGACCGGTCGCCGCACTGGCGGCGGGGGCTGCTGCGCGGGGCTTCTTGCCGCGCTTGGCGGGAGCAGGGGTGGCCATGGGTGAGATTCCTTTTTCCGTATGATGGAATTCATTTTCGTTTTTTGTCGATGAATTGCAAGCCGCCGTCAGCTCATCGGAGGTGTTGGCGCACAACCTGAAAAACTCTCAATTGTCGCCTGGCCCTTTGTCCTTACAAGCTGTGCTAGGATGACTCGTTGGTGTTTGCGGCAGTTGAGCAATGGGCTGGATGGCAATGGAAGGGGTTACAGTGACGAATCGAGTAGAACAACTGCGCCGCCAGTTAGCGCAGCGCATTTTGGTGTTGGACGGCGGCATGGGCACCATGATCCAGAGCTATCGCTTGGACGAGCGCGATTTCCGCGGTGAGCGTTTCGCCGATTGGCGCAGCGATCTGAAAGGCAATAACGATCTGCTGGTGCTGACCAAGCCGGAAGTGATCACCGCCATTCATTACGCCTATCTCGAGGCGGGCGCCGATATCCTTGAGACCAATACCTTCAACGCCACCTCCATCGCCATGGCCGACTACCATATGGAGTCGCTGTCCGCCGAGATTAACTATCAGGCCGCCTGCCTGGCGCGCGCCTGCGCCGACGAATGGACGGCGCGCACGCCGGAAAAACCGCGCTACGTCGCCGGGGTGCTGGGGCCGACCAACCGCACCGCGTCCATCTCGCCGAACGTCAACGATCCGGCGTTCCGCAACATCTCGTTCGATGAACTGGTGGCGGCTTACCGCGAATCGACCCGCGCGCTGGTGGAAGGCGGCGTCGATCTGATCATGATCGAGACCATCTTCGACACCCTCAACGCCAAGGCCGCCGCTTTTGCGGTGGAAACCGAATTCGAAGCGCTGGGGGTGGAACTGCCGATCATGATTTCCGGCACCATCACCGACGCCTCCGGCCGCACCCTGTCCGGCCAGACCACCGAAGCGTTTTACAATTCGCTGCGCCACGTCAAGCCGCTGACCTTCGGCCTGAACTGCGCCCTGGGGCCGGATGAGCTGCGTCAGTACGTCGCCGAGCTGGCGCGCATCTCGGAGACCTACGTCACCGCGCACCCGAACGCCGGTTTGCCGAACGCCTTCGGCGAGTACGATCTGGATGCGGCCGAGATGGCGCGCCAGGTTGGGGAGTGGGCGCAGGCCGGCTTCCTCAATATCATCGGCGGCTGCTGCGGCACCACGCCGGAACACATCGCCGCGATGGCCAAGGCGGTTGAGGGCGTGCCGCCGCGCCGGCTGCCGGAGATCCCGGTCGCCTGCCGTCTGGCCGGTCTTGAGCCGTTAACCATCGACGCCAACACCCTGTTCGTTAACGTCGGCGAGCGCACCAACGTCACCGGTTCGGCGCGTTTCAAACGCCTGATCAAAGAAGAGAAATACAACGAAGCGCTCGACGTGGCGCGCCAGCAGGTGGAGAGCGGCGCGCAGATCATCGACATCAACATGGACGAGGGGATGCTCGATGCCGAGGCGGCGATGGTGCGCTTCCTCAATCTGATCGCCGGCGAGCCGGATATCGCTCGGGTGCCGATCATGATCGACTCCTCCAAGTGGTCCGTTATCGAGAAAGGCCTGAAATGCATTCAGGGCAAGGGCATCGTCAACTCGATCTCGATGAAGGAGGGCGAAGAGGCCTTTATCCACCACGCCCGGCTGGTGCGCCGCTATGGCGCCGCGGTGGTGGTGATGGCGTTCGACGAAGTGGGCCAGGCGGACACCCGCGAGCGCAAGTTCGAGATCTGTCGCCGCGCCTATAAAATTTTGACCGAACGCGTCGGTTTCCCGCCGGAAGACATTATTTTCGACCCGAACATCTTCGCCGTCGCCACCGGCATCGAAGAGCACAACAACTACGCCGTCGACTTTATCGAAGCCTGCGCCGACATCAAAACCCACCTGCCGCACGCGATGATCTCCGGCGGCGTGTCCAACGTGTCGTTCTCGTTCCGCGGCAACGATCCGGTGCGTGAAGCGATCCACGCGGTGTTCCTGTATCACGCCATTCGCAACGGCATGGACATGGGCATCGTCAACGCCGGGCAGCTGGCGATTTACGACGATCTGCCTGGCGAGCTGCGCGAGGCGGTAGAGGACGTGATCCTCAACCGTCGCGAGGACGGCACCGAACGCCTGCTGGAGCTGGCGGAAAAGTACCGCGGCAGCAAAGACGGCGAAGCGGCGGTGCAGCAGGCGGAGTGGCGCGGCTGGCCGGTGGAGAAACGGCTGGAGTATTCGCTGGTGAAGGGCATCACCGAGTTTATCGAGTTGGACACCGAAGAGGCGCGGCAGCAGGCCGAACGGCCGATCGAAGTGATTGAAGGGCCGCTGATGGCGGGGATGAACGTGGTCGGCGATCTGTTCGGCGAGGGCAAGATGTTCCTGCCGCAGGTGGTGAAATCCGCCCGCGTGATGAAGCAGGCGGTGGCCTACCTGGAACCGTACATCGAGGCCAGCAAGCAGCAGGGCACCTCCGCGGGGAAAATCCTGCTGGCGACGGTGAAGGGCGACGTGCACGACATCGGCAAGAACATCGTCGGCGTGGTGCTGCAGTGCAACAACTATGAAATCGTCGATCTTGGCGTGATGGTGCCGACGGAGAAAATCCTGCGCACCGCGCGCGAGGAGAACGTCGACATCATCGGCCTGTCGGGGCTGATCACGCCGTCGCTCGACGAGATGGTCAACGTGGCCAAAGAGATGGAGCGCCAGGGCTTTACGCTGCCGCTGCTGATCGGCGGCGCCACCACCTCCAAGGCGCACACCGCGGTGAAAATCGAGCAGAACTACAGCGGCCCGACCACCTACGTGCAAAACGCCTCGCGCACCGTGGGCGTGGTGTCGGCGCTGCTGTCCGCCACCCAGCGCGATGAGTTTGTGGCGCGCACCCGCAAAGAGTATGAAACGGTGCGCATTCAGCACGCGCGCAAAAAACCGCGCACGCCGCCGGTCGATTTGCACAAGGCGCGCGCCAACGCCATGGCGCTGGACTGGGCCGACTATCAGCCGCCGGCGCCACGGCAGCTTGGCGTATTCCCGGTGTCGGCCGGCATCGAGACGCTGCGCCACTATATCGACTGGACGCCGTTCTTCATGACCTGGTCGCTGGCGGGCAAATACCCGCGCATCCTGGAAGACGAGGTGGTGGGGGAAGAGGCCAAGCGCCTGTTCCACGACGCCAATCAGATGCTGGATCGGCTGGCCGCCGAGCGCAGCCTCAACCCGCGCGGCGTTTACGGCCTGTTCCCGGCCAACCGCGTCGGCGACGACGTGGAAGTGTACCGCGACGAACAGCGCAGCGAGGTGCTGGCGGTGAGCTGCCATCTGCGTCAGCAGACGGAAAAAACCGACTTCCCGAACTACTGCCTGGCGGACTTCGTGGCGCCGAAAAGCAGCGGCAAGGCCGACTACTTCGGTGCCTTCGCGGTGACCGGCGGGCTGGAGGAGGACGCGCTGGCGGCGGCGTACGACGCACAGCACGACGATTACAACAAAATCATGGTCAAGGCGCTGGCGGATCGTCTGGCGGAGGCTTTCGCCGAATACCTGCACGAACAGGTGCGCAAGTTGCACTGGGGTTATGCCGCCGACGAGAACCTGAGCAACGAAGAACTGATCCGCGAAAACTATCAGGGCATCCGGCCGGCGCCGGGCTACCCGGCCTGCCCGGAGCACACCGAAAAAGCGACCATTTGGCAGCTGCTGGACGTCAATCGCCACACCGGCATGGAACTGACGGAGTCCTTCGCCATGTGGCCGGGGGCGGCGGTGTCCGGCTGGTACTTCAGCCATCCTGAGAGCAAGTACTTCGCGGTGGCGCAGATCCAGCGCGATCAGGTGGAAGACTATGCGGCGCGTAAAGGGATGAGCGTGAGCGAGGTCGAACGCTGGCTGGCGCCAAACCTCGGCTACGACGCCGACTGACTTTCCTCTTTAAGGGCGCAGCGATGCGCCCTTGTCATTTACAGCGCTTCCACATCGATGTGCAGCGCGTCGTACCGCCAATACTCCAGGTCGCAATCGATCACCCGGTCATGTTGATCGCGATTCACCCGCGTAATGAACAGCGCCGGGCTGCCGTAGGTCACCTTCAGCATGGCGGCGGCCTGCTGCGGCAGCAGGGTGGGCAGCATGTCGAAACGTACCCGGCCGTAGTGAATGCCGTAGCGTGCGGCGTACAGCGCGGTCAGCGACTGGGTCAGATCTTCGTCCAGAATACCGGGGAAATAGGCCGGATTGAGGTAGTGCTCGCAGTACAGCACCGCGCGCCCGTCGATGTAGCGCAGCCGGCGAATGCGATAGGCCTGCGCGCCGGGAGGCAGCGCCAGGCGGCCGGCCAGCGGCGCGTCGAGCGTGACGACCGCGCTGTCGATCGCTTCGGTATGCGCGGCGCGCCCCTGCTGCTGCGCCATGGCGTGAAAATGGCTGCGCTGCAACGGGTTGTAGATCAAACGTGGAGGCGAGATAAACCAGCCGCGCCGCACCTGGCGGTAGATGACGCCCTGCGCCTCCAGCTGGCCGAGCGCCTCCTGCAAGGTAATGCGGGTGGTGGCGAACTGTTCGCTCAGGGCGCGCTCGGAGGGCAGCTTGCCGCCCGCGGCGAACTCGCCGGCGGTGATGCGGGCGCTCAGCGTTTGGCAGATGGTGGCGACGGTCGTCGGTGCTTCACTCATACAGCGGGTGTCCCGTTTAAGTGCGTTTGGCCTTCCTTAAGGTAGACCAGCGTCGCGTTTTCGCCGTTGCAATGGGTGATAAAACTGTCGCTTTTTTAAGCTGACATATAATTATCACATTCGTCCGTTAGATTGGTTTGGTCCTTGCTGGACTAGTCCAGCCATCCCCACACTACCACTTGGAGCATCAGTTATGAAACGTTTGTGCGCTTCTGTGTTAACCAGTGCCATCGTGTTATCCAGCCAGATGAGCTGGGCCGCGGATACCGATCTGGCGGCGCTGGAGCAGGCCGCGAAGAAAGAAGGCGAAGTCAACAGCGTCGGCATGCCGGACAGCTGGGCCAACTGGAAAGGCACCTGGCAAGATCTGTTGAGCAAGTACGGCCTGAAGCATGTCGATACCGACATGAGCTCCGCACAGGAGATCGCCAAATTCGATGCGGAAAAGAACAACGCCACGGCGGACATCGGTGACGTCGGCGCGGCCTTCGGCCCGGTGGCGGTGCAGAAGGGCGTAACGCAGCCGTACAAACCGTCTACCTGGGATCAGGTGCCGGAGTGGGCGAAAGACAAAGACGGCCACTGGGCGCTGGCTTACACCGGCACCATCGCCTTCATCATCAACAAGCAGCAGGTGAAAGACATCCCGCACAGCTGGGCCGATCTGCTCAAGGGCAGCTATCAGGTCACCATCGGCGACGTCGGCACCGCGTCGCAGGCGGCCAGCGGCGTGCTGGCGGCCACCTACGCCATGGGCGGCAACGAGAAAAATCTCAAGCCGGGCCTGGAATTCTTCGGCAAGCTGGCCAAGGCCGGCCGCCTGAGCCTGAGTAACCCGGTGATCGCATCGCTGGAGAAAGGGGAAGTGCAGGTTGGCGTGGTGTGGGACTTCAACGGCCTGAACTACCGCGATCAGATCGACAAAACCCGTTTTGAAGTGCTGATCCCGTCGGACGGCTCGATCACCTCCGGCTACACCACCATCATCAACAAATACGCCAAGCACCCGAATGCCGCCAAGCTGGCGCGCGAATACATCTTCTCCGACGCCGGTCAGATCAATCTGGCGCGCGGCTATGCCCGCCCGATCCGCGCCGAACATCTGACGCTGCCGGACGACGTCAAGGCCAAGCTGCTGCCGGCCGAGCAGTACAAGAATGCGCACCCGATCGCCGATCCGGCGGCCTGGGAACAGAGCGCCAAAGCGCTGCCGCGCCTGTGGCAGGAAAACGTCATTATGTTTATGCAGCAGTGAGTTAACGCACCATGAAAACGATCCTCGTGCTGCTGGACGGCCTCAACTACCGGGTGGCGCACGACGCTATGGGGTATCTGCAGGCCGAATGCGCGGCGGGACGCGGGCGGTTGTACCTGCTGGAGAGCGAGTTGCCCTCGCTCTCCCGGCCGCTGTATGAATGCATTCTCACCGGCGTCACGCCGGTGGAGAGCGGCGTGGTGCACAATCACGTCTCGCGCCTTTCTCATCAACAAAGCGTGTTTCATTATGCGCGCGCCGCCGGGCTGAGCACCGCCGCCGCCGCTTACCACTGGTTCAGCGAATTGTATAACCGCACGCCGTTCGACGCCGCGCGCGACCGCCATACCGACGCCCCCGAGCTGCCGATTCAACACGGGCATTTCTATTACGACGACGGCTATCCCGACAGCCATCTGTTCGACGACGCCGAAAGCCTGCGCCAACGTCATCAGCCGGATTTCCTGCTGATCCACCCGATGAACATCGACGACGCCGGGCACCGCTTCGGTCTCTCTTCGCCGCAGTACCGCAACGCGGCGCGGCGCGCCGACGGCTCGTTGTCGCGCTATCTGCCCGAGTGGCTGGCGGCCGGTTATCAGGTGCTGGTCACCGCCGACCACGGCATGAACGACGATCGCAGCCACGGCGGGGTGTTGCCGGAAGAGCGCCAGGTGCCGCTGTTCGTGTTCGGTGCGGGCTTCAGCCTGGATGACGCCGATCCGCAGCAAACCGAGCTGTGCGGCACGATCTGCGATCTGCTGCAGGCGCCGCACGACAAGCCGCGCTGCCGGGCGTTGCTGGCGCAGGATGCGCGATGAACAGCAAAACCAAATGGATCGCCGCACTGTGCCTGCTGCCGTTTATCGTGCTGTTCGGCGCGTTTCAGATCGCCCCGCTGGTGTGGATCGCCATTCACAGCTTTTTCAGCGAGACCAGCGGCTGGGGCTGGGGCAACTATGTCGATATCCTCACCTCGCCGTTCTACCTGCAGGCGTTTCAGTTCTCGCTGGAGATCTCGCTATGGTCGAGCGTCTACGGCTTGCTGATCGCATTAGTTGGCAGTTACTCACTGCGCCAGCTCGGCCAGACCCGGTTTCATGACTTCGTGATGTCGTTCACCAACATGACCAGCAACTTCGCCGGGGTGCCGCTGGCGTTCGCCTTCGTCATTCTGCTGGGGCTGAACGGTTGCCTGACGTTGCTGCTGCGCAAATACGGCCTGATGGAGAGCTTCAACCTCTATTCGAAGAGCGGCCTGATCGTGCTGTATACCTACTTCCAGATCCCGCTCGGGGTGCTGCTGCTGTATCCGGCATTCGACGCGCTGCGCGCCGACTGGCGCGAATCGGCGGCGCTGCTCGGCGCCGGCCCCTGGCGCTACTGGCGGCATATTGGCCTGCCGGTGCTGGCGCCGGCGCTGATGGGCACCTTCGTCATCCTGCTGGCCAACGCGCTGGGCGCCTACGCCACGGTGTATGCGCTGACCACCGGCAACTTCAACGTGATCCCGATCCGCATCTCGGCGCTGGTGGCGGGGGACATCTCCCTCGATCCGAACCTGGCCAGCGCGCTGGCGATGCTGCTGGTGGTGATGATGGCGTTTATCACGGTGATCCACCAATGGATGCTGCGCAGGAGCTACCTCAATGCGCGCTCATAACCGGCTGGAGAATGCTCATGTCGCGTGTTGAACGCTTGTACCACCGCACGGTGACCGGCCTGCTGCTGTTGATCCTGCTGCTGCCGCTGGCGGCGACGCTGATTTACGCGCTGGCTACCCAGTGGGGCGCCACCATTTTGCCGGACGGTTTTACCCTGAAGTGGCTGACGGCGCTGTGGAGCGACCCGCGCTTTTTGCAGGCGCTGTGGCACTCGCTGCTGATCTGCTTCGGCACGCTGCTGCTGTCGGTGGTGGTGATCCTGCCGGCGATGTTTGTGATCGCTTACTACTTCCCCAAGCTGGACGCGGTAATGAACGTGCTGATTCTGCTGCCGTTCGCCGTGCCGCCGGTGGTGTCGGCGGTGGGGCTGATGCAGCTGTTCGCCGCCGATCCGCTGCCGCTGCTCGGCACCCCCTGGATTTTGGTGGGCTGCTATTTCACCATCGCGCTGCCGTTTATCTACCGCGCCATCAGCAACAACATGCAGGCGATCAACCTGCGCGATCTGATGGACGCCGCGCACTTGCTCGGCGCCAGCACCTGGCGGGCGGCGCTGTGGGTGGTGCTGCCAAATTTGCGCAAGGGCGGAACGATCGCCGTGTTGCTGTCGTTCTCGTTCCTGATCGGCGAGTTCGTGTTCGCCAACCTGCTGGTGGGCAGCCAGTATGAAACGCTGCAGGTCTACCTGTTCAACATGCGCAACGGCAGCGGGCATTTCACCAGCGCGCTGGTCATCTCCTATTTCGCCGTGGTGCTGCTCGTCACCTGGCTGGCGAACCTGCTGAATAAAAACAAGGGTTAACCCGATGGCTTATCTCAACGTCACCCGCCTGAACAAACACTATGGCCAAACCCAGGTGTTTCAGGATATCGATTTCACCGCCGAAGAGGGGGAGTTCGTCACCCTGCTCGGGCCAAGCGGCTGCGGCAAGTCGACGCTGTTGCGCTGTCTGGCCGGCCTGACTCCGGTCGACAGCGGGCAAATTTTACTGCAGGGCCAGGATCTGGTGCCGCTGGCGCCGCAAAAGCGCGGCATCGGCATGGTGTTCCAAAGCTATGCGCTGTTTCCCAATATGACGGTGGAAGGCAACGTGGCCTTCGGCCTGAAAATGCAGAAGCTGGCGGCCGGGCAGATCGGCCAGCGGGTGCAGGAGGTGCTGGCGCTGGTGGAGCTGAGCGATCTGGCGAAGCGCTATCCGCACCAGCTGTCGGGCGGCCAGTGTCAGCGCGTGGCGCTGGCGCGATCGCTGGTCACGCGCCCGCGTCTGCTGCTGCTCGACGAACCGCTGTCGGCGCTGGACGCGCGCATCCGCAAACATCTGCGCGAGCAGATCCGGCGCATTCAACGCGAGCTGAACCTGACGGCGATCTTCGTCACCCACGATCAGGAAGAGGCGCTGACCCTGTCGGATCGCATCGTACTGATGAACAAGGGGCAGATCGTGCAGAGCGGTGATGCGGAAACCCTGTATACCCAGCCGGCGGACGCCTTCGCCGCCGGTTTTATCGGCAACTATAACCTGCTGAGCGCCGAACAGGCCGGCCGGCTGACCGGGCGCAGCTATGCCGGCAAGGTGGCGATCCGCCCAGAGTCTATCGGGCTGTTGCCGGCCGGACAGGGGATCGGCGGGGTGATCCTTGGCCACAGTTTGCTCGGGAATGTGGTACGCTATCGGATTCAGGTTCGCGAGGTAGAGTTGCTGGTTGACGTGCTCAACCGTTCAGTGGCCGATCTGCGGCCCGACGGCGCGGAAATTGGGCTACACTTGGAACCTGTTGTATTGCGGGAAGTTGCATGACTTCGCAGCGCGGCGCCGGGGCTCTCCCACCGCCGCCTTAACCCTTCTCTTCTGCGGTCTGCCGCCCGCCCGCTGTCCTGCCAGACCCACGCCCGGCAGGCGGGACCGCGCGCTGTACCCGTCATCCTTTGGCTCGCCTCTCTGCGTCGCGTGACAGGCATCGGGTATCAGCCTCCTTTGGCCGGGCGTTAATGGAGCGTATCTTCCGTGCTGACCCTTCTTCACCTGCTTTCGTCCGTGGCGCTGTTGGTGTGGGGCACCCACATCGTGCGCACCGGGATCATGCGGGTTTACGGCGCCAATCTGCGGCGCGTGTTGAGCGACAGCGTTGAGAAAAAACCGCTGGCGTTCGTTTCCGGCATCGGCGTGACCGCGCTGGTGCAAAGCAGCAACGCCACCGCGCTGCTGGTGACCTCTTTCGTCGCGCAGGGGCTGGTGGGGCTGGCGCCTGCGCTGGTGATCATGCTGGGCGCCGACGTCGGCACCGCGCTGATGGCGCGCGTGCTGACCTTCGATCTTTCCTGGCTGTCGCCGCTGCTGATCCTGGTCGGTGTCTTCCTGTTCCTCAGCCGCAAACAGATGCGGATCGGCCAGATCGGACGCGTTCTGATCGGTCTGGGGCTGATCGTGCTGGCGCTGGAACTGATCGTGGCCGCCGCCACGCCGATCACCCAGGCGGCCGGGGTGAAAGTGCTGTTCTCGTCGCTGACCGGCGATGTGATGCTGGACGCCCTGACCGGCGCGCTGTTCGCCATCGTCAGCTATTCCAGCCTGGCCGCGGTGCTGCTGACCGCCACCCTGACCGCCACCGGCGTGATTTCGCTGAAGGTGGCGCTCTGTCTGGTGATCGGCGCCAACCTCGGCAGCGGCCTGCTGGCGATGATCAACGCCAGCGGCCAGAACGCCGCCGGGCGGCGCGTGGCGCTCGGCAGCCTGCTGTTCAAATTGGTGGGCTGCATCCTGGTGTTGCCGTTCGTCTCCTATCTGGCGGATGTGATGGCTCAACTGCCGGGCGGCAGCGAAGAGCTGGTGATCTATTTCCACGTGTTCTACAACCTGATCCGTTGTCTGGTGATGATCCCGCTGGCCGGGCCGATGGCGACGCTGTGCGAACGGCTGATCGTCGACGTGGCGGCCGACGACCCGCGCATGCGGCCGCGTCATCTGGACGCCAGTGCGCTGGATACGCCGACGCTGGCGTTGGCCAACGCGGCGCGCGAAACGCTGCGCATGGGCGACGTGGTGGAACACATGATGATCCTGCAGCGCGAAGTGCTGCACGGTAAGCAAGGCGTGGATAAAGAGGTGCGGCGACTCGACGATGACGTCGACGTGCTGTACACCGCCATCAAGCTGTATCTGGCGCAGATCCAGAAGGAGGATCTGGGCGAGGAAGACTCGCGCCGCTGGGCGGAAATCATCGAAATGGCGCTCAATCTGGAACAGGCGGGCGACATCATCGAGCGCATGGCCGGCGATGTGGGCGCCAAATCGCACGCCGCGCGCCGCGCCTTCTCGGCGGAAGGATTGGCGGAACTGGACGGGTTGCACGAACGGCTGATCGGCAACCTGCGTCTGGGGCTGTCGGTGTTCCTGTCCGGCGACGTCACCAGCGCCAAGCGCCTGCGCCGTTCCAAGCACCGTTTCCGCATTCTGGATCGCCGCTACGCGCACGCGCACGTCGATCGTTTGCACCAGCAAAACGTGCAGAGCATCGAGACCAGTTCGCTGCATTTGGGATTGTTGGGGGACATGAAGCGCCTGAACTCGCTGTTCTGCGCCGTGGCCTACAACGTGTTGGATCAGGATGCCAAGGACGACGATCGCGACTGGGAAGACACCCCAAGCACGCTGTAAAAAAACGCCCCCGGAAAACCGGGGGCGTTGCGTAGGGGAGGCGCGTTATTTGCCGCTGAACACGCCGGCTTTGGCGTCCGCCTGCTGAGTTGAGGCATGGCCGCTGGCGAACGGCACGTTGCCGTCGACGCTTTGCTTCGCCGCGCCGCCTAACAGTCCACCTACCGTGGCCGCCGCATCGACGCGGCCGCCGCCCTGATAGCGCAGGCCGCTGACGTCCTGCTGGCTGACCTGGCTACCGCCCAGTTCCACCTTGCCCTGCTGGCTGCGGATTTCGCCGCCGGTCAGTTGGGTTTGGCCGCCGACCTGCAGCGCCACGCCGTGCTTACCGGCAATCGCCGATTGCTCGCCGACCGCATTGTTGTTCACCACGTCGGCATTGACCTTGAGCTGCCCCTGGCGACCCGCCGGCCCGGTGATGCTGTCTTTCACCGCGCCGCCGACGGTGCGTGCGCCGCGATCCCACAGTGGGCCCTGCGGTTTTTCGCCGGCCGGCGTTTCCGGCAGCGTGACTTTGCCGTCAGCCTTGCTGAAGCTGACTGCACCGGTGGTATCCTGCTGCGGATCGAGGCGACGCGCCACGCTGTTGTACTTGTCGGTGGTGGCGTCGGCCACTTTGTTCACCCCGGCTTCCAGTTTCTCTTTCACTTTACCGGCGTAGCGCGGCGTGCCGACCTTCGACAGCTTGGAGGTGATGCTGCTGCCCGGATCGTTGCTGTGGCTCAGACCGGCATCCACATCCACCTTCACGCCTGTCTCGACGTCTTTGCGGCTTTCAACGCGCAGATCGCCGCCCACCTTGCCCTGTACGCTGTCGGCGTCGACGCGCGCGCCGGCAAGGCGGGTGTCTTTGCCGCTGTTGAGCGCCACGTCGCCCGCGGTGATGCCGGTGTTGGCGTGGGTGGTTTTATCCTGCTGCTCCACGCCGACTTTCAGACCTGCGCCCAGCGTGTGGGTGTCTTTGCCGGTGTTCGGATCGACCTTGCCGCCGGCGTCCTTGTTGAAGGTTTGACCGCCTCTGGCGTTGGCTTTGATGCCCAGATTCCAGTTGTCCTTATGCTGCTCGTTCTTGGCGGACTCCAGCAGGATGCCGCCGTTTTTCGCTTCGAGCGCGGCGCTGCCGCCGCTGACTTTGGCCCCCTGCAGATGCAGCGCGTCATCGCCTTTGCCGTTGGCGGACAGGGTGACCTTGCCGTCTGAGG
Organism: Serratia sp. PGPR-27; assembly: GCF_022678525.1. Lineage (NCBI taxonomy): Bacteria > Pseudomonadati > Pseudomonadota > Gammaproteobacteria > Enterobacterales > Yersiniaceae > Serratia > Serratia sp. PGPR-27. Next base: position 24,742 of record NZ_JALBYS010000002.1, read on the forward strand.
CGATAGTGACGCCCTGGCGTTCTGTCGTGGACTCATTGACCTTGGCGATGTCGAAGGCGCCGCCGGCGGAGAGGCTGCCGCCGGTTTTTTCCTTGCTGTCGCTGCTGCCGGCGCCCAGATCGATATTGCCGGACAGCTTGCTTTCCTTACGCGTTTGGGTCGATTCCGCCGCCTGCAGCGCGACCTTGTTGCCCGCGTTCAGGCTGACGTCGCCCTGGCTCTTGACGTTGGTGCCCTGCAGCGTCAGATCGCGGCCCGCCTTCAGCGCCACGCCCTGGCCGCTGACGTTGCCGACCTGCGCCGTGCTGCTGCTGCTTTCACCGTTGTTGGTGCCGCCGCCGAAACCGGCGCCGAAGTTTTTGCTGTCGGCGGTGAAGCCACCTTTGGCGGACGCTTTGACGTTAAAGCCGCTGTGGTTCTCGCTCTGTTTGTCGCTGGCCTGATCGAAGCGGATATCGCCGCCGGCGTTGACGGCGGTTTTACCGCTGCCGCCGTTCAGCGCGGTACCCTGATAGACCGCGTCTTTTTTCACGTTGACGTTGATGCCGTTGGCCGCGTCGATCGAGCCGGTCACCGCCTGGCTGGCGCTGCTGTTGCTGCGCTGGGTGCCGCCTTCGCCCTTGGCGTCCACGGTCAGATCGCTGCCGGTGGTGGTGTAGACGCGCACGCCGGCACTGCCGCGGGTGTCGCGGCTCTGCTCGTCCTGACGGTTTGCCGCGGTTTCGCTGCGGTGGCTGTCCGCCGTCAGGTTGACCGCGCCTTTGCTCGCCTGGTACTGCGTGCCCTGATCGCGCACTTCGCCTTTGGCATTGATGTCGATGCTGCCGGCTTTCACCGAGCTGACCACCGCCTGCGAGCTGCTGCTGTGTTTTTCGCTGCCGCCGCCCTGTGCGCCGATATCCAGGCCGACGTTAGGCGCGCCGATGCCGCCGATGTCGTTGATAACGCCGGTAGCGTCCAGCTTGGCTGCCTTGCCGACCGCGCGCTCGACCGGACGGGTCACGGCGCTGTAATCGACGTTGGCGCCGATGTTCACGCCGACGTCGGTTTTGGTGGTGGTGGTGCTGGCGGTGTCGGCAGCGGCAAGGTGATCGACGCCGGCGGCGTTTTCTTGATAGGCGCCGCCGACGCTGTGCTGCGCGCCTTGCTGGGTCAGCTTGTCGCGGGCGTTGATCGTCAGGTTGCCTTTGACGTCGCTGCCGGAGGTGATCGCCTTGCTGCTTTGCGTCTGGGTTTTGCTGTTCTCGTAGCCGGCTTCCACGCCGCTGCCGAGTTTGTCGATGCCGCCGGTGTAATAGAAACCGCCGCCGATCTTGGTTTGCTCGGTGTTTGAGACCGTTTTGTCGTCGGCCGCCAGGAACGAAACCTTGTTGCCGCTGACGCTGGCGTCGCCTTTGTCGGCGACCAATTGAGAACCGCTGAAGGTCACGTCCTTCTCCGCCTTGAGCTTCACGCTGCCGCCGCTGAGGCTTGAGGCGCTATTCTCGGTGCGGGTGGTTTTCTCGCTGTCGCGGGTGTGCTCGATGCGCAAACCGGCGCGGTACTGCTTGTCACCGGCTTCTTTGGCGTAGCCGTTAACGGTGAGCGCGGTCTTTTGCTCGTCGATGTTCTGCTGCCGCTCGGCCGCCTTGACGTTGATGTTGCCGGTCTTCGACTCGACGCTCAGCTCACCGCCGCTGGCGACCTGGCTGCCGATCACGTCGGCATCCTTGTGGCTGACCAGCGTCAGGTTGGTGTCGGACTTCAGCTCGCTGGCGGTGCTGCTCTGGTAGCTGTTGTCGGCCTTGTGCGAACTGCTGGTGATGTTGAAGGCGGTGCCGGTGCGCGCGTCGATTTTGTCCACGGTGGTGCTCAGCGCGTTGTCGATGCGCAGGCCGCCGTGGGTGGCGGTGACTTCGCCGCCTTTCTGGCCGCGCGCCTTGCTGCCGGTAATGGTGACGCCTTGCTGGCCGTTCAGGCGCAGGGTGCCGCCGCTGGTCAGCTCGGAAGCGTGGCTGATCTCGCGGCGATTGCTGTTGTTTTTGTTGTCGCCGCCGCCGATGCCGCCCCAGGAGGTTTTGTCATCGCGTACCGCTTTGGCGTTGGCGGTTTTCTGCACCCCGACCTGGATCTGGCTGTCTGCATCGATCGTCAGATCGCGCTGGGCATGGATCTTGGCGCCCTGAGTCGATACATTGCGACCGGCTTTCAACGTCAGTTCGCCCTGGCTGCGCAGTTCGCTGGCCTTCAGGCTTTCGCTTTCGTCGCTGCTGCTCCATCTGCCGGTGCGCAGGCTGGAGGTGTGATTGCGCTGGTAGCCGCGCTCGCTGGATTTATCCTTCTCCACCAGCCCGGCAAGGTGTACGTCGCGCGCCGCTTTGACGCTCAGCGCACGGTCGGCGCTGACATTGGCGCCCAGCAGCTTCACGTCTTCCTGGGTGCTGATGAGTTTGGCGCTGCCGCTGGCGGCGACGGTGCTGCCCGCCTGCTGCAGCTGCTCGCGTTCGCGGGTGACGTCGTATTGCCAGGAGTAGAACCAGCGATCGTCGGTATGGCCTTGCGTCTGCTTCAGCTGCTGGCCGTCGAGCGTCAGCTTACCGCCCTGCAGCGTAATGTCTTCGCCGCGGATATCGGTGGCGGTGAGGTGCGCATGATTATCCGCCACCAGGCTGATGTTCTTGCCTTTCAGCTCGGTGCGGGTCAGCTTCTGGCTGCTGCTGCGATCGTTGACGTAGATGCCGCCACGGTAATTTTGATAGTTATCGCCGCCGTTTTTGTTGCTGCTGGCGTCGTCGACGCGGCTTTCGCTGCGGATATCATAGGCTTTCACCTTGAGTTCATCGCCGGCGTTCAACGAGCCGGCCAGTTTCACGCCGCTGCCCTGCGCGGTGTTGATGATGTTGATGCGCCCGGCCTGCATGCTGCCGAGGTAGTAGCTGTCCAGCGCGGTCGGCGTCTGTTGGCTGGCCTGCACCGTGCCGTCGCGCGCTACCCGGTTAAGGCCGCTGATGGCGTTGATCGTCGCCGAGGTCACTTTACCATTCGAATGTTTGAAATCTTGCACGATCACTTCGCCGCGGCTGTCGATCTTCGGCGCGATCAGATCCAGTACGCCGCCGGCGTTCAGGGTGCCATTGAGGCTCAGCGTGTTGCGGTTGCCGAAGGTGCTGTAACCCTGCAGCACGCCGTTTTCCACCAGCGGGTTGCCGACCACCAGTGAGGAATGGCTGGTATTGATGAATCCGCAGCCCTGACAGCTGATGCCGTTCGGGTTGGCCAGCACGTAGTCGGCCGCCATGCCGAAGATCTCTTGCTGGCCATGCAGTAGCGACGGGTTACGGCCGATCACCTCGTTGAGGATCACGCTGGCTTCGCGTCCGCCCAGATTGGGGTTGGCGCCCAGTTGGCCGGCCAGCTGCGACAGCCCCGCCTCGCGGGAGTTGTTCAGCACCGCGCCGGGCTGGTTGACGTTGAAGTCCTGATATTGGTTGTGCGACAGCCCGTTGCCGTTCGGCGCGACGATATCGACCACCTGTGCGCCGGTGGCGGCGGTGGAGACGCCGGGGCCGTTGGCGCCGTTGGCCGCGACGATCTCTGCGGCGTAGGCGCCGGCGGAAGCGGCGAGAATAATCGCCAGCGCGGCGGCCAGTTTGCCTGCCGCCGAAAGTCTGAAGTTATTATTTTTCATCCATGTATCTCCGTATATTGCCGTGGGGTCCTGCAAAACTGTTGATTAAAAGGTGTAAGAAAAGCGGGCCAACACCTGAACGGGATCTTCAGGCGTGGCGTGGTTAGACAAAATCCAGCCGCGGCTGACCTCCAGATCGACCAGCGCCTGCCGGTAGCGTAACGTGGCACCGCTGCTCACCCCGGCGCTGCTGCGCCAGCCCGAGTTGTCCTGACGCGGCAGAATGCGGCCAACGTCGGCGCCAAGGCGCGGCGTCAGCGTGGTGGCGCCCAGATTGAAACTGCGGGACAGCGTATTTTGCAGATACCAGCCGTTGTCGCCGGACTGGGTGCTGCGGCTAAAGCCGCGTACGGCGCTGCGATCGGTGAGGCTAAGCCACTCCACGCCGGGCAGCGGGTCGCGGCTGTACTGGCCGTAGAACAGATTGTTGAGCTGATAGGTGGCGCCACCCAGCTGGAGGCGCTGGCTCAGGTTGGCGAACAGCTTGCCCTTGGTGAACTGGCTGTCGAGGTGCACCGAACTCGGGTGGCGATCGGCGCCCAGCCAGGGCAGGCCCTGCTCGACGCTGAGGTTGGCGCTGAACACGCCATTGGGCAGAATTTGCAGGTGGCTGGCGCTCAGCTCGGCCAGGGTCAGCGTTGGGCTGCTGACCTCAAGACGCACGCTTTCGAAGTAGTTGTCGATGCGTTTGTAGGTCAACTGGCCGCTCAAGCTGTCTATCTGATCGTGGTCGCGATAAAACACGTAGTCGCTGCGCAGCCCGTACTGTTGGGTCTGACCGTGCAGTTTGACCACGTTGTGCGGCAGCTGCTGGTGGTTCTCATAGGACGAGAAGCTGGCGAACCCGCTGAAGGTGAACGCGCCGTACGGCAGCGAATAGAGCAGGGTGTAGGCGCGATTGTAGCGGTGAGCCGGGTTTTCCAGCGTGCTGTTGGCGTTCAGGCTGACAAAGTCCGACAGGCCAAACGGGCTGTCCAACGTGGCAGTGGCGCGCGCCAGCCACCGGCCGGTGCTTTTTTGGCCGTAATTATCCGTGCCGGCGGTAATCAGCCAGGGCTTGGCATGCTGATTGCGCAAACGAATAACCGAACCGCCAACCTGGCGGCCGGGCAATATATCCAGCTTGGTGGTATTCGATTGCAAACGATTGGCCTGATCCAATCCCTGATCGAGCTCGGTTAATTTCAACGGCTTGCCTTCCAGCCCCGGAAATAATAAACGGCTGTTGACCCAGCGATCGCCGCCTTCTATTTTCTCGATAAATCCTTCCGTCACGCTTAACCCCAATTCTCCTTGTGAATTAGGGCGAACAATTTGCACGCGCGCGGTGATATAGCCCTTTTGCACATAAAGACGCGTTAATTCACGGGTCAGGCGATTGATATCGTTGCTGCTGATGCACTGTTCCGGCAGCGCGCTCAGGGCCGACAAATCGGCCGGCGAGAGTAGGGTGACTCCCTGCAGATAAACGCCGGCGATCGGCAGGCACTGCGCGGACTGCGGCAGTGCGGGCGCGGCCGGTTCCGGTTCCGCCAGCAGGCGCTGTTGCTTCAGCTGCTGGTAGCGGCGTTGCTCAATCAACTGGTTGACTTCACGCGTGCTGTCTTGCAACGCGCGGCGCGACTCCCCCATCGACATATCCCGCATCATGTGGGAGTCCGGCAGGGTTTCGGCGGAAAGGGCCGTGCTGACCAGCAGCGTCAAGGCGGTGATTTTTTTTATCATTGTAATCCATTCTGAGAGGCCGCCGGGGCAGCCAGCCCAATCCATGAGGTTAACCACGGGCGGCCGACGGCCGGCCCGAAATAATGAGCGACATGCACATTGCGAGGTATCTTGATTTGCCGCAGCAAATAAGACGGTGGGTATATATCTAAATAATAATTAGGCTGCTTCTTTTATGGCGGGCAACCCTGGTGACTTAATTAATTAAAAAAAGTGGAGCGTCTCTTCCTCTTGCCAACATTATCGGCATGGATAGGAAGAATCTGAATTTTTATTTTTCACGGATGATAGGGGATGAGGGGAATTATGACAATCCGACCAGTGGGAAATACGAAATTTCGCAGGAAAGAAAAGGGACGCAATTGTTTGCGTCCCTACAGGCGGTTTATTTCTTCTTGATAGGGCGGCCGGACCAATAACCCGCCAGCAGTGAACCGGAGAGGTTGTGCCAGACCGAGAACAGCGCGCCTGGCAGCGCGGCCAGCGGCGAGAAGTAAATTTTGCCCAGCGTGGCCGCCAACCCGGAGTTCTGCATGCCCACTTCGATCGCCAGCGTGCGGCAGGTGGACTCGTCGAAGCCGAACAGTTTGCCGCCCCAATAGCCGCTCAGCAGACCGATGCCGTTGTGCAGGATCACCGCGATGATAACGACCAGGCCGACCGAAGCGATATGGCTTTGGCTGCCCGCCACCACCGCGCTGATGATCGCCAGAATGCACACCATCGACAACGCCGGCAACAGTGGCTCGATGCGCTTCACCACCTTGGTCAGGGTATGGTGGACGATCAGGCCCAGGCCGATCGGGATCACCACAATCTGCAGAATGCTCAACAGCATGCCCATGATATCGACGCTGATCTCGGCGTCGACGTACAGACGGGTCAGCAGCGGCGTGGCGAACACGCCCACCAGCGTCGAGACCGCCGAGATGGTCACCGACAGCGCCACGTCACCCTTGGCCAGATAGATCATCACGTTGGAGGCGGTGCCGCTGGCCACGCTGCCCACCAGCACCATGCCGGCGGACAGATCCGGCGGCATGCGGAACAGCATCGCCAGGATCCAGGCCGCCAGCGGCATGATCAGATAATGCAGGAAGATGCCTGCCGCCACCGGGCCGGGGCGCGCCAGCACGCGTTTGAAGTCGTCGAGCCGCAGCGTGACGCCCATGGCGAACATGATCAGCATCAGCAGCGGGCTGACGTAGGGGCCGATAGCGGTAAAGGTGGTCGGCGTGTAATAAGCGGCGACGGACAGCAGTATCGCCCACAGGGGAAATAAGCGCGTGAGTAGTGCCAGCATGCAGGTTTTCCTTAGCCAGATTGAGAACGGTGGATGTGGTTGTGTTTTTATTGCGGGCTCAACATGCTGAACCCCTGCAGGTTTTGAACGGATTTTTTAGACGCAGGGGCGCAGCATGCTGCGCCCGCAATCAGGGATAATGACTTATTCGAACAGGTTGTGATGCAGGGTACGCACCACCTGCTCGGCTTCTTCGCCCGGCACCAGGAAGCACAGGTTATAGCTGCTGGCGCCGTAGCAGATCAGGCGGATATTGAACGGATCGAGCACGCCGAACACCTCTTTGCCCACGCCGCAGGCGCGCGACAGCTGGTTGCCGATGATCGCCACCAGCGCCAGGTTTTCTTCCACTTCCACCCGGCACAGCGACGACAGTTCGGTCAGCAGTGAGGTGGTCAGCAGGCTGCCGCCGACGGAGGTGGCGCCGGTGGTGTCCATGGTCAGTGCGATGCTGACTTCCGAAGTGGTGATCAGATCGACGGAGACATTATGGCGCGCCAGGATGTTGAACACCTCGGCCAGGAAACCGCGCGCGTGCAGCATGTTCAGGCTGTGCAGCGTCAGCAGCGTTTGCTTGCGGCGCAGCGCCAGCGCGCGGAACAGCGGCGGGTTCTCGGTGGTGTTGCACACCAGCGTGCCACCGGCCGCCGGATCCTTGCTGGAGCCGACGAACACCGGAATATCGCTGCGCACCGCCGGCAACAGGGTGGCCGGATGCAGCACTTTAGCGCCGAAGGTGGCCATTTCCGCCGCCTCTTCGAAACCGATTTTGTCGATGCGCTTGGCCGCCGGCACCACGCGCGGATCGGTGGTGTAGATGCCCGGCACGTCGGTCCAGATATCCACCCGGCCGACGCCGAGCGCTTCGCCGAGCAGCGCGGCGGTATAGTCGCTGCCGCCGCGGCCGAGCGTGGTGGTGCGGCCCTTCGGCTCGCTGCCGATAAAGCCCTGGGTGACCACCAGCGCTTCCTGCAGGCGCGGCTGCAATTGCGCCCGGGCCAGTTCGCTGAGCGCGGCGCTGTCCGGCACGGCGCGGCCGAAGTGATCGTCGGTGCGCATCACTTTGCGCACGTCGAACCATTCGGCCTGCACGTTGCGGGCGCGCAGGATTTCAACGAACAACAGGGTGGACATCAGCTCCCCATGGCTGACCAGTTCGTCGGTCAACGCCGTCGAGGTGGCCAGCGACGCGGCTTCCGACAGCATGGCGATGTTTTCCAGCAGGCGGTCTATTTCGTCGCGGATCACCGCCGGCGCCGCGAGGCGATCGAGGATGGCGTACTGGATACGCCGGATTTCATCAAGCTGGTAATTGCGTTTGTCGGCCTCGCAACCCTCGGCCAGGGCGACCAACAGGTTGGTGACGCCCGCCGAAGCGGACAACACCACCAGGCGGACCTGCGGGTTGGCCAGCACGACGTCGGCGCTGCGGTTCATGGCTTCAAAGTCGGCGACGCTGGTGCCGCCGAACTTGGCTACCACGGTGGAATTCTGGGGTGCTGCTTGGTTCATCTAGAAACCTCGTGTCAGGGATGCCCGTTTGGGGCACTGTAATTCCATAGCCTTGGCACAAGGGGAGAGCGGTAAACAGGGGGCAGGCGTAGAGGTCAGGCTACGATACACCCAGAAGCGCCCCACCTTGTCGATCGCCCTGCGGGCGATCCCCTGGTGACAACCCAGGGGATTCAGCCCCTGTAGTCGATACGATAATGGCCGGCCATTACCCTACCTCGGCGTCGCTCCCCCTCGGGTGCCGTCAACGGAGAAACGGCTCCTCTGACACTCTACCTGGGCGACGCGCCTCTTCTGGCTTGCGCACCGGGTGCGCAAGTAGGCTGTTAGGAATAGCCGGTTATCACCATTCTGTCAACGTACAGACGGTGAGGGATTTTCATCTTGCACCAGCGCGATAAGCGTACAGGGCATCGCGGGCGTGGAACCGGCGCCAATCGGTTGCAGAGAACCGTCTTCCTTTTGGCTGAATAGCGGAATAACGCCCTGATGTTTCTCCAAATACTCCAGCCAACCGAAATTTTCGTTCAATTTGGTCGCTTTGATGGTGGCCCCTCTGGCGAGCAGGCTGCTCAGGCGGCCGTAGGTGGCTTCCTGATTAAATAAAATTTCATGCCGGCGGAAACGCGAACTTTCCGCGCTGGCGCCGCGCCCTTTCAACGGCGCCCCCGAACGGATGGCGAACACGTGATCTTCGCCGAAGAGGTGACCGAAGTGATAAACCGCCAGCGCGTTCTGGTGGCGATTGGGCGACAGCGCCAGCACCTGGGCGATATTGCTCAGATCGAGGTAGTTCTCGGCGTGTTCGGAGTAGGCGTGGCCATAGTAGGCCGGAATGCCGTCCATGCGCGCCTGACGGTAGTATTCCCAGCTGCTGTCGGTGACGATCACCGGCACGTTCAGCTTGATCAGCGCCTGCGCCAGCATGCGCGCCACGCTGTTGGCGCCGACGATCAGCACGCCGCGCGGTTTCTGCTGTTGCACCCGCAGCCAGCGCGCCATCATGCCGCTGGTCAGGCTTTGCAACACCACGGTGCCGATGATGATGGCGAACACCACGGTCACCAGCCGGTCGGCGCCCTGATAGCCGCTGCGCTGCAGCGTCAGCGCGAACAGCGAACTGACCGCCGCGGCCACGATGCCGCGCGGGGCGATCCAGCACAGCAGCAGCCGATCGCGCCAGTGCAGGGAAGAGCGCCAGGTCGAGACCGCGATGCACAGCGGCCGGGCGATGAACTGCACCGCCAGCAGCAGCAGGAGCAGCGGCCAGCCCATGTTCCACAGCGCCTGGATGTCGAGCCGCGCCGCCAGAATGATGAACAGCGCCGAGATCAGGATCGCCGACAGCTCCTCTTTGAACGCCAGAATATCGCTGGTGTCCACGTCGCGCATGTTGGCCAGCCAGATGCCCATCACCGTGACGGTCAGCAGGCCGGATTCGTCGGCGATGGCGTTGGAGACGCCGAAGGCGGTCAGCATAATAGCCAGCACCGCCAGGTTCTGCAGGTAGCGCGGCAGCCAAACGCGGCGCAGCGCCAGGCCGAGCAGGTAGCCGAACAGCGCGCCGGCGATCAGGCCGACGGCGGCGGTCACGCCCAGCGTCCAAAACAGGTGGGTATAGGACTCCGCATTCTGCTTCAGCACGATAAACTCGAACACCAGCAGGGTGAAGATGGCGCCGACCGGATCGATGACGATCCCTTCCCAGCGCAACACCTGGTTAATGTTGGCGTTCGGCCGCACCACGCGCATCAGCGGGGCGATCACCGTCGGCCCGGTCACCACCGTCACCGCGCCGATCAACGCCGCCAGCTCCGGCGGGAAATCCAGCAGCCACCAACTGGCGAGGCTGATGACCAGAAAGGTGACCAGCATGCCGACGGTGACCAGGTTGCGCACCACGCCGCCGAGGCCGCGTATCTCCTCGAAACGCAGCGTCAGCGCCCCCTCGAACAGGATGATCGCCACCGACAGCGACACCAGCGGAAACAGCAGATCGCCGAACAGCAGATCCGGCTGCACCAGATGCACCGTCGGGCCGAGCACGATGCCGAACAGCAGCAGCGGCAAGATGGCCGGCAGGCGCAGCAACCAGGCCAGCCACTGCGCCAGCAGCGACGCCAGGCCGATAAGCACCAACATGAGCGGGGCGGATAATTCCATAAGCGAGATCCCTTTCAAATGACGAAATAAACGACGATGACACAGCCTGATGACAATTCGGCAACTCCGATAACAGGCCGTTAGCCAAAAGTATAGAGTGAAAGCTGAAACGAGGCGGCAATGCGTTGACAGTTAGCGCCTATCGCAAGAAAAGCGATCATAATCACAGTCGAACAGGCTACAATCGGACAAACGCGTCATTTTTATTCTCAAGCCTAAGAGTGTTGCTATGAAAAATATCAATCCTAGTCAAACCGCTGCTTGGCAAGCCCTGCAGCAACATTATGCACAGATGAAAGACGTACGGATCGCTGACCTGTTCGCCGAGGACAGCGATCGTTTCTCCAGGTTCTCCGCGACCTTCAATGACCAAATGTTGGTGGACTATTCCAAGAACCGCATCACGCAGGAAACTCTGGAGAAGCTGCAGGCGCTGGCGAAAGAAACCGATCTGCAAGGCGCCATCAAATCGATGTTCGCCGGTGAGAAGATCAACCGCACCGAAGATCGCGCGGTGCTGCATATTGCCCTGCGCAACCGCAGCAACAGCCCGATTCTGGTCGACGGCAAAGACGTGATGCCGGAAGTGAACGCGGTATTGGCCAAGATCAAACAGTTCTGCGCGCGCGTCATCGGCGGCGAGTGGAAAGGCTACACCGGCAAGCCGATCACCGACGTGGTGAACATCGGCATCGGCGGTTCGGATCTCGGCCCTTACATGGTGACCGAAGCGCTGCGCCCTTATAAAAACCACCTGAACATGCACTTCGTCTCCAACGTCGACGGCACCCACATCGCCGAAACGCTGCAGCCGCTGAATCCGGAAACCACGCTGTTCCTGGTGGCCTCCAAAACCTTCACCACTCAGGAAACCATGACCAACGCCCACAGCGCGCGTGACTGGTTCCTGAGCAGCGCCGCCGATCAACAGCACGTGGCCAAGCACTTCGCCGCGCTGTCCACCAACGGCAAAGCGGTAGCCGAGTTCGGCATCGATACCGACAACATGTTCGAATTCTGGGACTGGGTCGGTGGCCGTTACTCCCTGTGGTCGGCGATCGGCCTGTCGATCGCGCTGTCCATCGGTTATGACAATTTCGAGCAGCTGTTGAGCGGCGCGCACGCTATGGACAAGCACTTCGCCGAAACGCCGGCGGAGAAAAACCTGCCGGTGCTGCTGGCGCTGATCGGTATTTGGTACAACAACTTCTTCGGCGCCGAAACCGAAGCCATTCTGCCGTACGATCAGTACATGCACCGTTTTGCCGCTTACTTCCAGCAGGGCAACATGGAATCCAACGGCAAGTACGTCGATCGCAACGGCAACCCGGTGGATTACCAGACCGGCCCGATCATCTGGGGCGAGCCGGGCACCAACGGCCAGCACGCGTTCTACCAGCTGATCCACCAGGGCACCAAGCTGGTGCCGTGCGATTTCATCGCGCCGGCCATCAGCCATAACCCGCTGGGCGATCATCACGCCAAACTGCTGTCCAACTTCTTCGCTCAGACTGAAGCGCTGGCGTTTGGCAAGTCGCTGGAAGTGGTGGAAGCCGAGTTCGCGGCGCAGGGCAAAACCCCTGAGCAGGTCAAGCACGTGGCGCCGTTCAAGGTGTTTGAAGGCAACCGGCCGACCAACTCGATCCTGCTGCGTGAAATCACCCCGTTCAGCCTGGGCAGCCTGATCGCGCTGTACGAGCACAAGATCTTCACCCAGGGCGCGATCCTGAACATCTTCACCTTCGATCAGTGGGGCGTGGAGCTGGGCAAACAGCTGGCTAACCGCATCCTGCCGGAGCTGGCGGGCAGCGAGAAAATCAGCAGTCACGACAGCTCGACCAATGCGCTGATCAACCGCTTCAAGGAATGGCGCTAAGCGTCTGAGCTGAAGCCAATAAAAAACCCGCCGCGGCGGGTTTTTTTACGTCTGCAAAAAATTACAGGTTGATCGGCACTTCGAAGCTGACGCCAGCGCCCACGTCGTCGGCGGTGCTGTGATCGTTGTCGGTGTACCACAGGCTGGTATCGAACTTAACCTGGGACGGGAAGGTGTAACCCCAACCGACCTGGACGCCCTTCAGCGTATCGGATTTCGGGAACGCCTGGTTGATGCTTTGGCTCAGCGGGTTCACCTTGGCGTATACCAGACGGGTGCTCCAGCGCTGACTGTCGTCCAGCACCAGCTCGACGCGGCCGGACAGCATCTGGCCGTCGCCGCCCATCGCGTGACCCAGCGGGTAGCCCTGCTGATAGTAGCCGCCTTTGTAGATGTAGTGGTTGTACACGTAGTTTTTACGGCTCATATCCGAACGGGTATCGGAACCTTCAATATACCAGTTGATGGTGGTCGGGCCCCATTCCGGGTGACCTTCCAGACCGAGCAGATAGGTGTTTTTCGACGGCAACATGCCGGCTTCATCTTCGCCGACCAACTGGCCATAGAGGCTGACCGGCAGGCCGATCAGCGGCTGCATTTTCAGCTTGAAGTCGAAACCGGCGAGCTGGTTGCCCGGATCGTTGCCCTGACCTGAGTCATCGTTATCGTTACCGCTAAAGGCATCCCAGAATGAACTCCATGACTGCGGACGGCCTTTCCCCCCCCACTGCATGATGCGCGATGCGCCCAGCTCGACGAAGTCGGTAGGCATCATGGTGAAACGGCCGCCGATCAGTTTGGTGTGCGGTACAGAACTGTACTGCGACAGCTGGCCGGCGGACAGCTGGTATTGCCAGCGGCCGATCCACGACAGCCACGGGGTTTCAAACGGCGATTGGTCGGCGCGCTGCAGCATAAAGCCGGCGACCGGGCGCGCGGCGTCGGAGCGGATCAGGCTGCCGTCGTAACCCGGGCCCCACCACTGGGAAACCTCGCCGAAGGAGAGCCATTGGTTCCAGATCTTCACCGCGCCGTAGGAGCCGTTCATGTTGAATTTGGAACCGTCGCTGACACGCTGATCGCCTTCCACCGAGCCCTGCAGACGCACGTCCCAGAACTCGCCGTTGGCGCCGGCGCCGATGGTCAGGCGATCGTCGGCGTACTCGTTTTGGCCGAAGCCCTGCGGGGTGCCGGGTTTATCGGTCGAGGCGTAACCGCTGACGCGGATGTTGGCTTTCAGGGCGTCAACGCGGCGTTGCACGCGGTCGATGACGTTTTTCTCGGTGTTGGTCACCGGTTTGGCCTGCGCGATAACGGAACTGATCTCTTCCTGACTCAGCGGCCAGGTGGACAGGCTGACGTTGATGACGCCGCGGTCAGACAACCAGGCGAGATCGTTACGCAGATCGTTGTCAGGGGCTACCAGGCCGGCGGCGTGGCCGGACAATGCACAGGTAAACAGGCCTGCAGCGACCAGTCCGTTAAGTTTAGCGCGCATAAAGAATTCCCTTGTTAATTCGAGGTTATTGGTTTTATGTAAAGATCTCTGTGACCCATGATAGTTGACATTTCGATTTGCTACAAATCTATAAGCCAGAAACATCTTATTATAACGTGATGAATTAAATGGGGTTTAAAGTGCTTTCGCGAAGGGCGGAATTTTTAGGACAATGCCTATATTGGCACGGTTGAATCATATAAGCGGTATTCAGGAGAGGTTTTATGGCAAAAACGTCGCGTTCGATCATGATAGCGAAGGGGCTGCAGCGGGTGCTGAACGTGGGCTTGTTGCTGCTGGCGGCAATTCTGGTGGTGTTTCTGGTCAAGGAGACCATCCATCTGGCGAAGGTGTTATTTATTAACAGCGAAGAGTCGTCCTCTTACCTGTTGATTGAAGGCATCGTGATTTATTTTCTGTACTTTGAATTTATCGCCTTGATCGTCAAGTATTTTGAGTCGGGTTATCATTTCCCGCTGCGCTATTTTATTTATATCGGCATTACCGCGATTATTCGTTTGATTATCGTGGATCACAAAAATCCCATCGACACCCTGATCTACGCCGCGGCGATATTGGTGCTGGTGGTGACGCTCTATCTGGCCAACACCGACCGGCTGAAACGGGAGTAGCTGAGATAAAAATGGCGGCCAAAGGCCGCCAAAGACACAGGATATAATTACCCGTCATCTTTCAAGCGACAGCGTTGTTGACTGCACTCGCTAACCCCAGTTACTTACTGAAGTAAGCGCCTGGGCTTAGCGAGCTGGTCGCCTAGCTGTAACTTGAAATCCATAGGGTAAAAGATAAGGAAAAACATCAAACGCACTGCAGTGGCACAAATTACCCCTTCACGCCGCCGGCCGTCAGGCCGCCCACCAGCCAGCGCTGCGCCAGCAGGAACACGGCGGTAATCGGTATCGCCGACAGCACCGCAGCAGCGGCGAAGTCGCCCCACAGGTAGTTCTGCGGGTTGAGATATTGCTGCATCCCCACCGCCAGCGTGTAGCTGTTCACATCGCGCAGCAGCAGCGACGCCACCGGCACCTCGGTGATGGCGGCAATAAACGACAGAATGAACACCACCGCCAGAATTGGCACCGACAGCGGCAACAGCACCAGACGGAACGCCTGCCACGGCGTGGCGCCATCCAGCGCCGCCGCTTCTTCCAGCGAATTGTCGATGGTTTCGAAATAGCCTTTGATAGTCCAGACGTGCAGCGCAATGCCGCCCATGTAGGCGAAAATCACGCCGCCGTGGGTGTTCAGGCCGATAAACGGAATGTACTGGCCCAGGCGGTCGAACAGGGCGTACAGCGCCACCAGCGACAGCACCGCCGGGAACATCTGGAAGATCAGCATGCTCTTCAACAGCGCGCTCTTGCCGCGAAAACGCATGCGGGCGAAGGCGTAGGCGCAGGTGGTGGACAGCGTCACGATGCCGATGGCGGTGATCGCCGCGATCTTGACTGAGTTCCACAGCCACAGCAGCACCGGGAACGGCGGCGGCGTCACGCTGCCGTCGGCGTGGGTGACGCTGAAGCCGAGCGCCAGCCGCCAGTGATCCCAAGAGAGGGTTTCCGGTATCAAGCTGCCGGTGGCGAAGTTGCCGGCGCGCAGCGAGATGGCCACCACCATCAGCAGCGGGAACATGATCAGGGCGATAAAGCACAGCATCAAGATATGGGTGATCCACAGGCGCAAGCGCTGGGATTTGGGTTGAACCATGGCCATCGTTATTCTCCCTAATCGAAGTTCATCTTGCTGGCTTTCAAATTCAGGATCGCCAGCGCGCCCACCAGCAGGAAGATCAGCGTGGCGATGGCGGCCGCCAGGCCGAAGTCTTGCCCGCCGCCGCCTTCGAAGGCGATGCGGTAGGTGTAGCTGACCAGCAGATCGGTATAGCCGGCCGGCGTGGTGGTGCCGATCATGTCCGGGCCGCCGTTGGTCAGCAGCTGGATCAGCACGAAGTTGTTAAAGTTGAAGGCGAAGCTGGCGATCATCAGCGGCGTCAGCGGCTTGATCAGCAGCGGCAAGGTGATGCGGAAGAAGTTTTGCCACGGGTTGGCGCCATCCATCGCCGAGGCCTCGTACAGATCGTCCGGGATCGCTTTCAGCAGCCCCATGCACAGGATCATCATGTACGGGTAGCCGAGCCAGGTATTGACGATCAGGATCATGCTCTTGGCGGTGAGCGGATCGCTGAACCAGGCGGGTTTGATGCCGAACAGATGGCTGAGCATCATGTTGATTTCGCCGAAGCTCTGGTTGAACAACCCTTTGAAGATCAGGATCGAGATGAACGACGGCACCGCATAGGGCAGGATCAGCAGCACGCGGTAGATCGCCTTGCCTTTCAGCGCCTCCCACTGCACCACGCAGGCCAACACCATGCCGACCGCCACGGTGAGGATCACCGTCATTACCGAGAACACGATGGTCCAGATGAAGATCGACACGAACGGTTTCTTGATGCCTTCGTCCTGCAGCACCCGCAGGAAGTTTTTCCAGCCGGTGGTGACGGTATAGCCGGGGCTCAGGGTTTCCTGCGCCCAGCCGCCGTCGGCGTTGATCGCCTGATAGAAGCCGATGTCGCCGTTCGGCCGATAGCGCACCTGGGTCTGGTTATTGGTCAGCGTGCTGCCGTCTTGGTCCAACGCATACAGCGGGCGGGTGCCGGAGAATTGGCGAAGAGAGCTCATGCGCAATTCACCGCCGTCGGGCAGTTGCGCCACCAGCTGGCTCAGCGCTTGCCGGTTTTGGGTGATCACTCGCAGCGTGGCGCGTTCGCCCTGCGGCGCGGCGCTCTGCGTGGTCAATGTCAGGGTTTGCGGCGCAGCGGCGTCGAGGCGGAAAGGCTCGGAAATCAACGGCTGTTCACTGTCCGGCGAGGTTAATTGCAGGCGCCATTGCTGATTTTCCGCCGGGTAGAGGCCGAAGGTGAAGGTTTTGCCGCTCTGGAACTGGCGTTGCATCAGCACCGATTGCGCGCGCTCAAAGGTCAGCTGGTTGGTGCTGCTGTAGTTGGTAAAGGCGATGGCGATGGTGCAGATCAGCGGGAACAGGACGAACAGTCCCATGCCGGCGACGCCGGGATACACATAGCGCCAGGCGTAGGCGCGGCGGTTGGCGAAGACGTAAAGTCCGGCGCTGACCAGGATCAGCGTCAGGATGGCGAACAGGTATTCACCCTGTGCATACATCAACACAATCAGGTAGCAGGTCACCAGGCTGAACAGGCCGACCACCAGCCATTTCAGCGCGTCGCTTTGCCACCACTTCGATTTTTTACGCGCAGGCGTCCCGGCGTGAGCGAATTGCATAGGGCGTTCCTTTCTGTGAAGCAATGGCGGGGCGCCACGGCGCCCCGCACGACGTCGTTACTTGGTGATGCGGGTCTGCACGTCGTCCAGCGCGGCTTTCACCGTCTGACGGCCGCTGACGGCGTTGATCACTGCACTGCGTTCGGCGTACCAGAAGGCGCTCATCTGCGGGATGTTCGGCATGATTTCCCCATTTTGCGAGTTCTGCATGGTGGCGGCGATCTTCGGATCTTTGGCCAGCGCCTCCTGGTAGGATTTCAGCGCCACCGCGCCCAGCGGTTTGTCTTTGTTGACGTCCGCCAGCCCTTCGTTGGTCAGCAGGTAGTTTTCGAGGAACTCGGTCGCCAGCTCCTTATTCGGGCTGGCGGCGTTGATGCCGGCGGTCAGCACGCCGACGAACGGCTTGGACGGTTTGCCTTTGAAGGTCGGCAGCAGCGTCACGCCGTAGTTGATTTTACTCTGCTCGATGTTGTTCCAGGCCCATGGCCCGTTGATGGTCATCGCGGTCTGGCCTTTGTTGAACGCGGCCTCGGCGATCGAGTAATCGGTATCGGCGTTGATGTGTTTGTTTTTCACCAGATCGACGATGAACTGCAGGCCGGCCTGTGAACCGGCGTTGGCGACGCCGACATCCTTGATGTTGTATTTGCCGTTTTCATACTTGAAGGCATAACCGCCGTCGGCGGCGATGATAGGCCAGGTGAAGTAAGGTTCCTGCAGGTTCCACATGATGGCGCTCTTGCCGCCGGCGCGCAGCTGTTTGTCCAGCGCCGGGATCTCTTCCCAGGTCTTCGGCGGCTGTTTGACCAAGTCCTTGTTGTAAATCAGCGACAGCGCTTCGACGGCGATCGGGTAGCCGATCAGCTTGCCGTCATAGCGCACGGCGTCCCAGGTGAACGGGAACAGCTTGTCCTGGAAGGCTTTGGACGGGTGGATTTCGGCCAACAGGCCGGACTGCGCATAGCCGCCGAAGCGGTCGTGGGCCCAGAAAATGATGTCAGGACCGTCGCCGGTGGCGGCCACCTGCGGGTATTTTTCTTCCAGTTTGTCCGGGTGCTCGACGGTGACCTTGATGCCGGTGTCTTTTTCGAATTTCTTGCCGACTTCCGCCAGGCCGTTATAGCCCTTGTCGCCGTTGATCCAGATAACCAGTTTGCCTTCCTCAATCTTGGCGAAGGCGGAAGAAGAGAGCACCAGGGTGGCCAGTGCCGAGAGCGCCAGCGTGCGGGCGAGGGTAATGCTGCGAGTCATAATCCAGTCCTTCTTTTTGTGGGCACATAAATCAAGGAGAGACGTTTCGCGGTAATAGTGGGTCACAACGCGACATATTCTCATCCTCCCCCCCTCTACGCCCCTAAGATGAGGAGTGTGATCCAGTTAACGTTGTGCTCTATTCTGTGGCGTCAGGCACAAAATAGGGGGGCGATTTTTGCCAGCCGGATCACAGATTTGCCTTAAGCGCGGAACTTCTCATCGCCGCGGTCGTTCTCTCATCCTCCCGCCTCCTCCCCCATGAAAAATCCTGTTACGGATGATTACCCTTTCCGGTGACTCCCGCACTATCGGCACATCGATTTTTAACGCCACGCGCAGCAGGGATACCGGATTTATGTCGTCAATGCCTATCGCCACTCAGCCCACCCTGTACCGGATCCATCCGGCCAGTTTCCGTGACGGAAACGGGGACGGCGTGGGCGACGCACACGGCATGCTTGCGGCGCTGCCGTACCTGAAAGCGCTGTCGATCGACGGCCTGCTGCTGCCGCAGACGCTGGCGCCGGAGGCCGAGGCGACGGTGACGGGCGAAGGGCTGACGCTGTGGTACGGCGATGAAGCCAACCGCGTTCGCAATGCCGTCGCGCCGCAGCGGTTCGCCCACGGCGCGCTGGCGCTGGACGTGATGCCGTTCAGCGCGGAGAAGCTGGCGGCGGTGTTGCACGCCCGCCGCGCCACGTTAGCGGACAGCCTGTGGAGCACCGGGGACGCCGAGCAGCCAAGAGTGGTCAGCCGCTGGGGGCAAGGCGATTTGCGTTCCGCCGCCGCCTTTTTGACGCTGTTGGCGATGTTGCCGGCGCCGATCTGCCTGTATCAGGGCGAAGAGCTGGGGCTGCCGCATGCCGCCGGCCTGCAGGATCCGCGCGGCGCGCAAACGCCGATGCCGTGGCATGAAGCCCCCGAACAGGTCACCGCCGGGGAGATCAGCTGGTATCAGCAGGTGGCGATCGAACACCGCGCATTGGCCATCAGCCGCCAACAGCACGACAGCCACTCCACCTTACGTTACTGCCAGGCGCTGTTGGCCCTGCGCCGTTCGCCGCTCATCCAGCGCGGCGAGCTGAACGCGGTCAGCCAGCGGGACGGCGTGGTGCGCTTACTTATTACCCATCAGGATCAATGCCTTGAAGCGCTGATAAACCTGCAGCCTTATACTCAGGCGGCCGCGCCGTCTGAGGCGACCTTGCCGTTGGCATGGCAGCACGGCGCGCAGCAAGAGGGTCATCAATGGGTTTTGGCGGGCTTTGCCTCCGCCATTTTCACACGACATGTTAACTGCGAAAGCAGGGGAGTAACGCATGGCTAGCGTGACACTGCGCAGCGTTTATAAGGCCTTCGGTGAGGCCGTGATTTCCAAAGACGTCAATCTGACCATCGAAGACGGCGAGTTTGTGGTGTTTGTCGGGCCGTCGGGCTGCGGCAAATCGACGCTGCTGCGCATGATCGCCGGGCTGGAGGACATCACCTCCGGCGACCTGCTGATCGGCGAGAAACGGATGAATGAGGTGCCGCCTTCCGAGCGCGGCATCGGCATGGTGTTCCAGTCCTACGCGCTGTATCCGCACCTGTCGGTGGCGGACAACATGTCGTTCGGCCTGAAGCTGGCCGGCGCCAGGAAAGCGGAAATCAATCAACGGGTGAACCAGGTCTCCGAGGTGCTGCAGCTGGCGCACCTGCTCGATCGGCGGCCGAAGGCGCTGTCCGGCGGGCAGCGTCAGCGCGTGGCGATCGGCCGCACGCTGGTGGCCGAGCCGGACGTGTTTCTGCTCGACGAACCGCTGTCCAACCTCGATGCCGCGCTGCGGGTGCAGATGCGCATCGAGATCTCCCGTCTGCACAAGCGCCTGCAGCGCACCATGATTTACGTCACTCACGATCAGGTCGAAGCGATGACGCTGGCCGACAAGATCGTGGTGCTCGACGCCGGTCGCGTGGCGCAGGTCGGCAAGCCGCTGGAACTGTACCACTACCCGGCCAACCGCTTCGTCGCCGGGTTTATCGGCTCGCCGAAGATGAACTTCCTGCCGGTCAAGGTGACCGCTGCGCAGGCGCAACAGGTGCAGGTCGAACTGCCCAACCGTCAACTGGTCTGGCTGCCGGTGGAAGGCGCGGGCGTTCAGCCCGGCGCCAATCTGTCACTGGGCATTCGCCCCGAACATTTGCTGCCCGGCGAAGCCTCTGAAGTGCGGCTTACCGGCGACGTACAGGTGGTGGAGCAGCTCGGCAACGAGACGCAAATCCACATCCAAATCCCGGCCATCCGTCAAAACCTGGTGTACCGCCAGAACGACGTGGTGCTGGTAGAAGAAGGTGCCACATTCGCCATCGGCCTGCCGCCTCATCGTTGCCACCTGTTCCGTGAAGACGGTACGGCATGTAAACGGCTGCACCAGGAGCCGGGCGTTTAAAGCATCAAAGTCGGTATAACAGGAGAATAATGATGACTACTCTGCGCAAACTTCCTCTGGCACTGGCTGTCGCCGCCGGTGTTCTCTCTACTCAGGCGCTGGCCGTGGATTTTCACGGTTACGCCCGTTCCGGCATCGGCTGGACCGGCAGCGGCGGTGAGCAACAGTGCTTCAAGGCCACCGGCGCCGCGAGCAAATACCGTCTCGGCAACGAATGTGAAACCTACGCCGAACTGAAACTGGGGCAGGAAGTGTGGAAAGAAGGCGACAAGAGCTTCTATTTCGACACCAACCTGGCCTATTCGGTCTCGCAACGTTCCGACTGGGAAGACGTGACGCCGGGCTTCCGCGAAGTGAACGTGCAGGGTAAAAACCTGATCGACTGGCTGCCGGGCTCCACGCTGTGGGCCGGTAAGCGTTTCTATCAGCGTCATGACGTTCACATGATCGACTTCTACTACTGGGATATCTCCGGCCCGGGCGCCGGTCTGGAAAACATCGATCTGGGCTTCGGCAAGCTGTCCGCCGCCGTGACCCGCAACTCCGAATCCGGCGGCTCTTACGGCTATCTGGATAACGAATGGAAACAGCGTCCGACCGTCAACGACACTTTCGACCTGCGTCTGGCCGGCCTGGAGCTGAACCAGGGCGGCACCCTGGAGCTGGGCGTGGACTACGGCCGCGCCAATGCGCAGGATAACTACCGCCTGGCGGACGGTGCCAGCAAAGACGGCTGGATGTTCACCGCCGAACACACGCAAAGCATCCTGAACGGTTACAACAAATTCGTGCTGCAGTACGCCACCGACTCGATGACCTCGCAGAACAACGGCCGCAACGAAGGCGCCACCATCGATAACAACGGCAAGATGATCCGCGTGCTGGATCACGGCGCCATCGACTTCAACGATCAGTGGGCGCTGATGTACGTCGCCATGTTCCAGGACATCGACCGCGACAACAACAACGGCACCACCTGGTACACCGTGGGCGTGCGCCCGATGTACAAATGGACGCCGATCATGAGCACCTTGCTGGAAGCCGGCTATGACAACGTCAAATCCCAGCGCACCGGCGATCGCAACGGCCAGTATAAAGTGACCCTGGCGCAGCAATGGCAGGCGGGCAACAGCATCTGGTCGCGTCCGGCCATCCGCCTGTTCGCCACCTACGCCAAGTGGGATGAGAAGTGGGGCTACGCCACCGGCGATGATACCGGGTATAACGCCGGCACCGCTTACAACGACACCAGCATGCATACCTTCAGCCGCGGCAAGGATGACGAAGTCACCTTCGGCGCCCAGATGGAAATTTGGTGGTAACGACAGGACGGGGAGGGCCGCAGGCTCTCCCCCAATCGCATTCGCCGCGGCCGGATCTCTTGCCTGAACCATCGCGGCGCTGAAAGAGGATATAACGATGAAAAAGAATCTGCTGTCACTCTGCCTGTCGCTGGCGCTGACCGTCGGCGCGCCTTTGGCGGCCAATGCCGATACGCCGGCCAACGTTTCCGTCGCGCCGGCCATCAGCGCCGCCACGCTGCAAAGCCTGCCGTGGCAGCCGTTGCAGCCGCCGGTGTCGCAAGAGGTGAAGCTCGACGCCGTCAGCCCGCAGCTCAATCAGGGCGAGATCCAGGGGGCGATCGCCGCCTATACGTTGCCGGCCGATCGCGGTTCGCTGGAAGTGACGCTGAGCAGCCTCGCCAAAAACAATTCGCTGTACGCGCCGAGCGTGCTGGTGCTGGACGAGCATCTGCGCCCGGCGGCGTATTACCCGAGCAGCTATTTCCCTTACCAGCCGCCGGGGGCGATGTCCTCCGATCGTCTCGAAGGCACGCTGAAGCTGACGCCGGCGCTCGGTCAAAAACAGATTTACCTGCTGGTGTACACCACCCGTCAGGATTTGGCGAAAACCACGCAGCTGACTAACCCGGCCAAGGCCTACGCGCAGGGCGTGGGTAATGCGGTGCCGGATATCCCGGATCCGATCGCCGGCCACGCGACGACCGGCACGCTGAAGCTCAAGGTGACCGCGGAACAGGGCACCGGCAACGTGATGATCGGCATGCTGCAGCCTGCGCCGACCGTGGCGCCGGTGGTGGTGGGATCAAGCGCACCGGCCGCCGTGTCGGCGCCTGCGCCGACGCCGGAGAAACCGGCGGAGCCGATGCTCAACGACACCGAAAGCTACTTCAATAACGGCATCAAGCAGGCGGTGAAGGCGGGCGATATCGACAAGGCGCTGAAGCTGATGAATGAGGCCGAGAAGTTGGGCTCTACCACTGCGCGTAAAACGTTTATCAGCAGCGTTAAAGGCAAGGGGTAACACCCGGCGCTGCCGATGCTGGCTCGATGATTGGTGCGCCTTGGCGCACCTTTTTTCATCCGCGCGCCAGCGTTGCGCCGATCAACGCCAGCAGACGGGCGTTGTCCACCTGCTGCATGATGCGCACCGGCTTGCCCTGCGGCGGCGGCATACCGACCGTCAGGCGCAGGCCGCCCGGCCGCCAACGGCGTGAGCTGCCGCGCGTCAACGCCCCTTCCAGCGCCACATCCACATGGAACATTTCGGTCGTGACCAACTGCGGTTCCAGCAGCCAGGCGATCACCAGCGCATCATGGATCCAGCAGCCCGGCAGGTGCCGCGTATGGCGCGAATAGTCGATCCACGGCTGCGTGGTGGCGCGCAAATAACGGCACAGTGGGGTATCCGGCTGGGTCAGCGCGGCCAGATCCGCCTGGGTCAGCATGGTCTGGGTGGTGACGTCCAGCGGCGCCAGCGTGATATTGGCGCCGCTGTTTAACACCAGCCGCGCCGCTTCCGGATCCAAACCAAAATTGGTGTCCTTGATGTATCCTTCGACGTTGAACACGCCGCCCATGATCACGATCTCTTTCACCGCCTGCGCCATCTGCGGGTACAGCTGCATGGCGTGCGCAACGTTGGTCAGCGGGCCGATCGCCGCCAGCGTGATCTCGCCGGGATGCCGGCAGATCAGTTCGCCGATGGCGATGGCGGCGTCCGGTGCGGGCGCGTTGGCCAGCGAGGGGGCGGGCAAGTCGCGCCACAGCGCCGCCAGCTGAGGATCGGCGATCGGGCGGTCCAGATGGGCGCGCCACGGCTCCGGCGGCTCGCTCAGGGCGCGCGCCGCGCCGAGGGCGACCGGTACCCGGTAGCCGCTCTGCGCCAGCAGATCGGAGGCGACGGCGAAGCCCACTTCACGCGGGGTATTGCCGGCCACGATGCTGATCAGCTCCAGTTGCAGCTGCGGTTTGGCCGCCAGCGCCAGGGCCAGCGCCAGACCGTCATCGACGTTGGCGCCGGGAACGCCGTTGCCGGGATCGCAATCAATGATTAAACGCATAGTAAGGTGTCCTGAAAAACCGCTAACAGCCGCATGAGTGGCGGATGCGCAGTTGAAAAGCGAATTCATGCAGCTCGGCGGGCGCGGCGCCGGCGGCCAGCATGGCGATGGCCCGCTTGGCCATGGCGTCGATCGGCTGCTCGACCGCGCTGAGCGGCGGCACGCTGAATTCGGATTGCTGCGTGCCGTTAAAACAGATCAGCGCCAGATCGTCCGGCGCGCGCAGCCCATGCTCCGCCAGCGCCGACAGGCAGCCGAGCGCCTGCTGTTCATTAGAGGTGAAAATGGCGCGTGGACGCGGGCCTCGCACCAGGCGTTGTGTGGCCTGGTAACCGCCCTGGCGGGTGTAGGGCACCTCGAAAATCCACTCGTCGCGCGGCGCGATGCCCGCCTCCAGCAGCGCATCGCGCCAGCCGTTCAGGCGATCCTGCGCGTTGAGCATGGTCAGCGGGCCGATAAAAATGCCGATGTCGCGATAGCCGTGCTGCAGCAGATGGCGGGTCGCCTGGCAGGCGGCGTCGCGCTCGTCGACGCGAATGGCGCAGACCCCGGCCTGGCTGTCGATGGTATCTATCATCACGCAGGGCGTGCCGGAGGCGCGGATCAGATCGAACCACGGATGGCGATCGACGCTGGTGTACAGCAGGCCGTCGACCTGGCGGCGCAGCAGGTTGTTGATCAGCTCATATTCGCGCTGCCGGTCGTCGCCGGCGTCGCCCAGCAGCAGCACGCG
This sequence comes from Serratia sp. PGPR-27, assembly GCF_022678525.1. Taxonomy (NCBI): domain Bacteria; kingdom Pseudomonadati; phylum Pseudomonadota; class Gammaproteobacteria; order Enterobacterales; family Yersiniaceae; genus Serratia; species Serratia sp. PGPR-27. The sequence continues at coordinate 49,589 of NZ_JALBYS010000002.1, forward strand.
GCCACGGCTGAAGGCTTCCTGCTGCAGCGCCCGCGCCAGCGTGGCGAAGAACGGGTTGGAAATATCCGGCACCACCAGCCCGTAGGTTTGCGTGCTGCCGGAGGCCAGCGCTCGCGCGATGTCGTTCGGCCGGTAGCCGGTCTGCTCGATCGCCGCCAGCACGCGCAGCCGGGTGGCTTCCGCCACCGGGCGCGGGCCGTTGTTGATCACGTAGCTGACCACGGCGACGGAGGTGCCCGCTATGCGAGCCACGTCGGCGCGGGTAACGCGGCGCGCGGAGTGATTATCCAAATTGAGGTCCTGTTCGCCTTCCCGCTACGCGGCATCCTGCGGCAGGTTGAGATCGCGGCCGCGGGTTTCGGGAGCAAAGAAGGTGGTGATTAAGCCGATGGCCGCCATTACAACAAAATAGCAGGCGACAGGCCACCAGTGACCGAAACCGGACAGCAGCGCGGTGGCGATCAGCGGCGCGGTGCCGCCGGAGAGGATCGACCCAAGCTCCTTGGCGAACGCCATTTTGGAGTAGCGGTTCTTCACGCCGAACAGTTCGACGCCATAGGCCGCCTGCACGCCGAAGATCCCCAGCGATGCGATGCACATGCCGACCACGATCACCGAGATGACGATCGCCGGCTCACGGCTGTCGAGCAGCCAGAACGCCGGGAAAGCGTACAGCACCAGCAGCAGGCAGAACCACCGGTAGGTGATGCGGCGGCCGAAGCGATCGGAGAGCCAGCCGGCCAGCGGGATCACCAGAAAACCGCACAGTGAGGCGATCAGCACCGCCAGCGCTGGCACTGATTTATCGACCATCAGCACCTTGGCGACATAGCCGACGATAAAGCCCTGGCACAGGTAGGAGGGGCCGTTTTCGCCGATGCGCAGGCCGAGCATCACCCAGAACGCCTTGGTGCGTTGCAGGTAGCTGCGTGAGTCCGGCGCGGCCTGGGCGGCGTCGAGCATGCGCTGGTGGTTTTGCTGCAGCTCGCGTTCGAACACTGGCGTTTCCCGCACGTGGCGGCGCAGGTACAGCGCCGCGCCGGCGATCAGAATGCTGGCGAGGAACGGAATGCGCCAGCCCCAGCTCATCAGGTCTTCCTTGTCCAGCTGCAGCACCAGCAGCCATACCAGCGACGCCAGCAGGGTGCCGCTGTTGGAGCCGATGGCGATGATCGACGCGACCAGCCCGCGCCGCTTGGCCGGCGCGTATTCCGCCAGCATCACCGCCCCGCCGGACAGCTCCGCACCGGCGCCGAACCCCTGCGCGAAGCGCAGGATCACCAGGCAGGCGGGCGCCCAGACGCCGATTTGCGCATAGGACGGGATCAGACCGATCAATGTGGTGGAGAGGCCCATCAGCGCCACGGTGGTGATCAGCACCACGCGGCGGCCTTTGCGGTCGCCGATCCAGCCGAACACCAGCGCGCCGATCGGCCGCGCGACGAAGCCGACGGAGTAGGTGGCGAAACTGGCCAGCAGCGCCACCAGCGGCGTGGCTTCGGGGAAGAACACGTCGCCGAACACCATGCCGGCCGCCAGGCCGTACAGCGCGAAGTCGACGTATTCCATGGCGGTGCCGAGCCAGCAGGAGAAGGTGGCGCGCCAAAATTGGCTGCGCCCCTCTTTGGTTGCCAGGCGTTCATCGGCCGCCAGCGCGGCGTCGGCGGTCTGTGAAGGGGCAAGCGTTGTTTCGCTCATGGCAGTGCTATCCTCTTTTGTTCTGCGCCTGGAGGAGCGCGGTTAAAGATGGTTTCCCTGGTGCCGGCAACAAAGGTGTGCCGACAAATCATGTCGGACGCATGGCGATTCAACGCTGCCGTATCAGGGTATCTACGCGCGTAGATAACACAACGCGAGGAAGCTGAAACTTTGCGGGCGATCACAGAATCGTCAGCGCGCCGGGAAATGAAGATAGAGAATGCGGATGGCAAAAAGATGACAGAACCCCGGTTTTTCCGGCCGACAGACCTGCCGTTTTCGCCACGAATCAGCCTGCCGCTTTCGCATTTCTGCGCTACAATGGGGGCCTGTTAACAGTTTGTATCGTCTGGCGCGCCGTACCGGCTGCGGTTCAGGCGAGGAGTAAAGCAATGTCTGGCATCAGGGATTCCATCCTGCCGCCGCTGGAGTGGTTATCCGAACAGGATCCTCCGGCGCCCGCCGCCGTCAGCGACTGGCTGATGGAGTTAGGCTCCATGACCCGCCGATTTGAACGCCATTGCGCCCAGGTGCGCGTTGAACCGCAGCGCGAATGCTTCGTCACGCGCGAGGCGCTGGGCGACGAGGCGAACCACCTGCCCGATAGCCCGCGCTACTGGCTGCGCGAAGTGGTGCTGCTGGGCGACGGCCAGCCCTGGCTGCTGGGGCGCACGGTGATCCCGGAACATACGCTGACCGGCCCCGACCAGGCGCTGGTGGATCTGGGGACGCTGCCGCTGGGGCGCTATTTGTTCAGCAGTGGCGATCTGACCCGCGACTATATCCATATCGGCCGACAGGATGCGCTGTGGGCGCGTCGTTCACGGTTGCGGCTGGCGGGCAAGCCGCTGCTGCTGACCGAACTGTTTTTACCGGCTTCGCCGCTGTATTCAGCGGTCCCCGCATAAGAGAGGAGAGCAAGACGTTGGAGGGAAGCGTGACTCAAAGTAAATGGCGGGCTTACAGCCATTTGATGCGCATTGATAAACCGATTGGCACGCTGTTGCTGTTGTGGCCGACGCTGTGGGCACTGTGGCTGGCCGGAAAAGGCGTGCCGCCGCTGTCGATTCTGGTGGTGTTCGTGCTCGGCGTGTTCCTGATGCGCGCCGCCGGCTGCGTGGTGAATGACTACGCCGATCGCGCGGTGGACGGCTACGTGAAACGCACCGCCGGGCGGCCGATGCCGAGCGGCCGGGTGAGCGCGAAAGAGGCCAAGGTGCTGTTCGTGGTGCTGGTGCTGATCTCGTTCTGCCTGGTGTTGACGCTGAATGCGATGACCATCTGGCTGTCGCTGGCGGCGCTGGCGCTGGCCTGGGTGTATCCGTTTATGAAGCGGGTGACCAACTTGCCGCAGTTCGTGCTGGGCGCCGCGTTCGGCTGGGGCATTCCGATGGGCTATGCGGCGGTCAGCGAATCGCTGCCGCTCAGCTGCTGGCTGCTGCTGCTGGCGAACATCTGCTGGACGGTGGCCTATGACACGCTGTATGCGATGGTCGATCGCGATGATGATCTGAAAATCGGCATCAAGTCCACCGCTATCCTGTTCGGGCGTTATGACAAGCTGATCGTCGGGCTGTTGCAGTTCGCGACGTTGTTGCTGCTGGTGTGGGTCGGTTATCTGGCGCAGCTCGGCGGCGCGTTTTACTGGTCGCTGCTGCTGGCGGGCGCACTGTTCATTCACCAGCAGAAGCAGATCGCCGGGCGCGAGCGCGACGCCTGCTTCAAGGCCTTTCTGCAGAACAACTATGTCGGGCTGGTGGTGTTTATCGGCATCGCGCTGAGCTATCTGCCGGCGTAACGGTTTCCTGCAGCAAGAAAAAAGGCACCCCAAGGGGTGCCTTTTGTGTTTCCGCGCCGGGCGAAATCACTCGTCTTTCTCTTCTTCCGCATCGGTTTTCGGCAGAGCGTTGGTCTCTTCCGGCATGTTGACGCTTTCGATGGTCAGCTTGATTTCCGGCGTGATCAGATCGCTCAGCATGCTGTACACCTCGAGGGTGTGCTCGCGGATCGCATCGCCGCTGTCGTTGATGTAGCCTTCTTCACGCAGCGTCGCCACCAGGGTGGAGAACACCGCCTTGTCGAAGAACTCCGGCGCATTGATGCCGTGCAGCACCGACAGACGTTGCGCCATGATGCGGCTCTCTTTCTCCAGCGCGCCGCGGTTGATGCTCGGGTTGGCGCTGAGGATCGACATGGTGATGGCGTAGCGTTGCAGGGTTTCGCGCACCCCGGCGGCCAGCAGCTGCAGCGGGCGAATGCGCGCCGGGTTGAGCACCAGATCGTCGCCTTTGTCGCAGATCAGCTGTTGACGGATCAGCTCGTCGATCATCGGCCGCAGCACCTCCGGCAGCTGTTCCTTGTCGTTATGCAGGAACAGCTCGGCTTTCAGCATCGGGTAGATCATGCCGATCTGGCGCAGCAGCTCGGCGCGCGACACCCGGCGATGATGCATCACGATGCTGGCGATCAGCGACGGCAACACCAGCAGATGGTGGATGTTGTTGCGGTAATAGGTCATCAGCACCGCCTGCTCGCGCGGCAGGATGATGATGTCGCCGATGCTGTCCTTCTCCACCTCGAACTTGTTCATGTTCAGCGCGTGATCCAGCAGCTCATCCGGCGTTTGCGTCGGCACGGTGACGTCACGCGCGTAAGGCGCGTTGCGCATCAGCTGCAGGTAGCACTCGAGCTGCTCGACCAGCTGCTCGCGGGTCAGCGAACGCTGACGCGAGGCCAGCAGCGCGGTGGAACACAGGTTCATGGCGTTGGCTGCGGCGGCATTGTTGATGCGCACCATGATCTGGCCGGCCAGATCGTTGACCGTCGGCGTCAGCCAGCTTGGACGCTGAGCCTCGATCGGATCGATCGATTCGCGCCACTGCGGCACGTTCTGGTTGAGGTAAGCCGTCAATGGCAGCGGTTCGCCGAAGTTGACGTATCCCTGGCCCAGGTTGCGCAGCTTGCGCAGGCCGCGCAGCATCTGCGGCAGGCTCTCTTTTTCCTTGGTGGCGCCGCGCAGCTCTTTGGCGTAGGTACCCACTTCCATCACGTGTTCGTAACCGATGTAAATCGGCACCAGCGTGATCGGACGGGTGCCGCCGCGCAGCATCGCCTGGATGGTCATCGACAGGGTGCCGGTCTTCGGCTCCAGCAAACGCCCGGTGCGGGAACGGCCGCCTTCCACGAAATATTCCACCGAGTAACCGCGGGTGAACAGCTCGCCGAGGTATTCACGGAACACCGTCGAATACAGCTTGTTGCCTTTAAAGGTGCGGCGGATGAAGAACGCGCCCAGGCGACGGAAGATCGGGCCCGCCGGCCAGAAGTTGAGGTTGATGCCCGCAGCGATGTGCGGCGGCACCAGGCCCTGGTGATACAGCACGTACGACAGCAGCAGATAGTCCATGTGGCTGCGGTGGCAGGGCACGTAGACGATCTCGTGGCCGTCCTGCGCCAGCTGGCGCACGCGCTCGGCGTTGGTGACGTTGATGCCCTGATACAGCCGGTTCCAGGTCCAGCTCAGCACGCGGTCGGACAGGCGCACGGTTTCGTAGGAGAAGTCGGCGGCGATCTCTTCCATCAGCGCGATGGCGTTCTGCTGGGCCTTCTCGTGCGAGATCTTCTTGCTGCGCGCTTCGTCCTCGACCGCTTTTTCGATCGCTTTGGACGCCAACAGCTTGTTGAACAGATCCTGACGGGCCGGCAGACTCGGGCCCACCGCGGCCAGGCGCTGACGCGAGAAGTGCATGCGCGCCACGCGCGCCAGTTTCTGCGCGATGGTTTTATCCGTGCCGTGTTCGGTAGCCATGCGGCGCAGCGACACGGTGTTGGAGAAACGCACGAAGCTGTCGCGGCCGAGCCACAGCACGGCGAAGAATTTCTGCACGCCGTTCAACAGACGCAGGTGCGGCGTGCCGTGGCCTTCGCGGCCCGGCGAACGGCCGAACATCACCGAAACCGGCAGCATCTGAATGTCGAGATCCGGGTTGCTGCGATGCAGATCCAGATAGTCGTGGAACAGCTTTACCGACTCTTCTTTTGGGGTGTAATAGCGGAATACGCGCGGGCCGTCGTGAATGAACACGTAGCTCGGCAGCACGGTGCCGTCGATCTCCAGCGAGTTGAGCGGATCGGGCAGATCCTGCGCCAGGCACTGGGTGCGCAGCGTCAGCAAATCCGCCTTGGAATTGTAAGGTAAAACATACAAAATCGGCCGTGAGGGATCCAACCCTAGCTCGGTAACCGGATCTGAAGGGATGACCTTACTTCTTACCAACAATTTAAGTGGTAAATTCAATATTTTATAATAAATTTTACGCCAACCTGACATAACAACGTGAAGCCTCTTGTTAGCAATGCGCCGCAAGCATACCAGAAACCGGGTAGCAGATCTGTGGTGTTCGAAAACCGAGAGCCGTCAGCGCGGACTGTTCTAGACTCTTTTTATTATGACCGACCTCTGAGAAAGGCACGAAAACATGGCAAACCAAGCAACCGGACTGACCCGCATCATCAAGGCAGCCGGCTATTCTTATAAAGGGCTATCCGCCGCCTGGCAGCACGAAGCGGCTTTCCGCCAGGAACTGGTGGTCACCCTTCTGGCTATCATACTGGCTGTCTGGCTGGATGTGGGTGCGATAGCGCGCATTTTATTGATCGGATCGGTAGCGCTGGTGATGATCGTCGAGATCCTGAACAGCGCGATCGAGGCGGTGGTGGATCGCATCGGCAGCGAACATCACGAGCTGTCCGGGCGGGCCAAGGACATGGGATCGGCGGCGGTGTCGCTGGCGATCGTGCTGGCGCTGTTCGTTTGGGGCACGGTCTTATGGCAGCATTTCGGCTGACGAAAAGCGCCTACTGACTGATTTTTATTTATTCTTCGGTTCCCAATCCGCGCTTACCTGTATATACTCACAGCAAGACTGTATAAACAAACAGGGGGCGGAATGAAAGCACTAACTACCAGACAGCAAGAGGTCTACGATCTGATTCGCGAGCACATTTCGCAAACGGGCATGCCGCCAACGCGTGCCGAGATCGCGATGCGTCTGGGGTTCCGTTCGCCTAACGCCGCCGAAGAGCACCTGAAGGCGCTGGCACGCAAAGGCGTGATCGAAATCGTCTCCGGTGCCTCGCGCGGTATCCGTCTGCTGATGGAAGAAGAAGAAGGGCTGCCGCTGATCGGCCGCGTCGCCGCCGGCGAGCCGCTGCTGGCGCAGCAGCACATCGAAGGGCACTACCAGGTGGATCCTTCCCTGTTTAAACCGAGCGCCGATTTCCTGCTGCGGGTGAACGGCATGTCAATGCGCGACATCGGCATTCTGGACGGCGATCTGCTGGCGGTGCACAAAACGCAAGACGTGCGCAACGGCCAGGTCGTGGTCGCGCGGATCGAAGACGAAGTGACGGTCAAGCGCTTGAAAAAGCACGGCAACGTGGTTGAACTGCTGCCGGAGAACAACGAATTCCAACCGATCGTGGTCGATCTGCGTCAGCAGAATTTCACTATCGAAGGGCTGGCGGTCGGCGTGATCCGCAACGGCGACTGGATTTAATCGCCGCGCCATCACCGCCGCTCCCTGTATCAATCGCCCCTGTTTTGGGGCGTTTTTGTTTCTGACTTCGCCCTTTGTCACTCAGTCACAGGAACATCCCATCATGCGCCTGATTTCCGCTTTCACCAGCGACACCGATAAAGCCCTGTGGCGCCTCGCCCTGCCGATGATCTTCTCCAATATTACCGTGCCGCTGCTCGGGCTGGTGGACACCGCGGTGATCGGCCACCTCGACAGCCCGATCTACCTGGGGGGCGTGGCGATCGGGGCGGTGGCGACCAGCTTCCTGTTCATGCTGCTGTTATTCCTGCGCATGAGCACCACCGGCCTGGCGGCGCAAGCGCTGGGGGCACAGAACCCGCAAGCGCTGGCGCGCGCCTTTATGCAACCGCTGCTGCTGGCGCTGTTGGGCGGCGCGGCGATCGTCCTGCTGCGTTATCCGCTGATCGAACTGGCGCTGCGGATCGTCGGTGGCGATGGCGAGGTGCTGGAACAGGCGCGGCGTTTTCTTGAGATCCGCTGGTTAAGCGCCCCGGCGGCGCTGGCCAATTTGGTGCTGCTGGGCTGGCTGCTTGGCGTACAGTACGTGCGGGCGCCGGTAATCCTGCTGATCGTCGGCAACCTGCTGAACATCGTGCTGGATATCTGGCTGGTGATGGGCCTGGGCTGGAACGTGCGGGGGGCGGCGGCGGCAACCGCCATCGCCGAATACGCTACGCTGCTGCTCGGCCTGTGGTTGGCGTGGCGGGTGATGCGCCTGCGCGGTATTACCCTGCAGATGCTGCGCCAGGCCTGGCGTGGCGATCTGCGTCGCCTGCTGGCGCTCAACCGCGACATCATGCTGCGCTCATTGTTGCTGCAACTGTGCTTTGCGTCGTTGACCATTTTCGGCGCTCGCCTGGGAAGCGAGGTGGTGGCGGTCAATGCGGTATTGATGAATCTGCTGACGTTCACCGCCTATGCGCTCGACGGTTTCGCTTATGCGGTGGAGGCTCATTCGGGCCACGCCTACGGCGCTCGGGACGACAGCCAACTGCGCAAAGTGTGGCACGCGGCCTGCAGGCAGGCAGGGCTGGTCGCGTTGGCCTTCGGCCTGGCGTATGCCGTTACCGGCCAGCAGATCGTGGCAGCCTTGACCTCTTTGCCGGAACTGCGTGCGTTGGCCGCCCATTATTTACCCTGGCAGGTCATTCTGCCGCTGGTTGGGGTGTGGTGCTATTTGCTGGACGGCATGTTTATCGGCGCCACGCGCGGCGCCGAGATGCGCAACAGCATGGCGGTGGCTGCTGCGGGATACGGTTTGGCGCTGTTCAGCGTGCCACTGCTTGGCAACCACGGCCTCTGGCTGGCGCTGGCGGTGTTTCTGGCGCTGCGCGGTCTGGCGTTGGGCTGGATTTGGCACCGTCACCAGGTGCGCGGCAGCTGGTTTACTACCCATTAAACCGGACGTCTTGTTGGGGTAATGATTAGTTTTTTTTATGAATTTGATCATGTTTGCTTACATGTTTTCAGCCTTGGTCTGTTCGCGTTAGTTCGTTGTTTGTTAGCGTTTTTTGTTTTTATCTTGTTTGTTAATGGTTTTTTATCCTGTGTTTTGGCTTTTTTATTTCCATGTTTAACTAGAATGAATCATGTGGCTGGTAAATGAAGGGGAGCGGTGCTTCTTAAGGTGAAGGGAGCATCAGCCAGAAAAACTTCTGGTTAACCCCGGCCGGCGACAGGGATCACTGATTCACCACAGGTTAACGGAGAGACTATGAATAAAGATCAAGCCGACGGTAACTGGAAGCAGCTGAAAGGCAAAGTGAAAGAGAAATGGGGCAAGCTGACCGATGACGATCTGACGGTCATCGAAGGGAAACGCGAACAGCTGGTCGGCAAAATTCAGGAGCGCTACGGTTACCAGAAAGAGGCGGCCGAAAAAGAGGTGAAGGCCTGGGAAGATCACACCAAACACCGCTGGTAACACGCAGGGCCGCCACTGACGGCGGCCGGCAACAGCGCAGGCCGGCGTCGCTCCATCCTCTGGCGCCCCGGCCGCAGGTACAGGGAAGTACCTGACTTCGTCTTACTTCTTCTTGATGGCGATGCTGTGATCGTGTTCGGCGCAGTCATGCTTGCTGTCACAAGCTTCAACTTCAACGCAACCGGCGCACAGGCCGTGCGCTTCCACCACGCTGTGCCGCAGCGCAAATCCGGCTTCCTGCGCCAGCTTCTGCAGCGTCTCCTCCACGCCTTCGGTGGTGCGTTCGGTCACCTGGCCGCAGCGATCGCAGATAAACAGCGCGGACGTATGCATCGGCTGTTCGAAGTGGTGGCACAGCACGTAGCTGTTGGCGGACTCCACCCTATGGATAAACCCTTGCTCCAGCAGAAAATCCAGCGCGCGGTAGACCGTCGGCGGCTTGGCCTGCGGTTCGGCGACGCGCAGCAGATCGAGCAGGTCATAAGCGCTGATTGCACCGGGTTGCTGAGTCATCAGACGCAGCACTTCCAGCCGTTGCGGCGTCAATCGCACATTGCGTTGCTGGCAGAGGCGTTCCGCCTGCGCCAGCAGCTTTTCCTGGGTGGTTGAGTTCATCGCAAATATCCCGGTACGTAAAAAAGCCGATTTTACCATGATTACGGCGAATCGCCGATAGTTGCCCCCTTTTCCCCTGAGGATAGCGCAGAGAAAGGCGCGCTGAGTGCGCTAAAAGAGAGATGCATCACAACTTTTCCCCTCCGCCGGGCGGTAGATCAACGTTGCCGGTTTTAGCGCTGGAGAGCAGCGGGCGAGAGCGGTATAACGCCTTTCACCCGCGTGATGAGCAGGAGCCCTGTGTGATGACGGAAAGAGAGAAGCTGTTAAGCGGCCTGGAATACAACAGCCGCGATGAAGAACTGATCGCCCTGTACCATCGGGCGAGGGCGTTGACCAAAAGCCTGGGGGCGCTGGACTCGCATCAGGCGGACGAGAAAAATCGCCTGCTCGGCGAGCTGTTCGGCAACTGGGGTGAGGCGAGCTGGATCGAAACGCCATTCTGGTGCGACTACGGGCAGCATGTCCGCATCGGTAAAAACTGTTTTATCAACGTCAATGCGGTGTTCCTCGACTGCAACACCATCACCATCGGCGACAACACGCTGATCGGCCCCAACGTACAAATCTACACGCCGAGTCATCCGCTGAAGGCCGGTGAACGCTTTACCGGTGACCCGGCTTTTCCTTTCCGCACCTCGGCGCAGCCGGTGTCTATCGGCAGCAACGTCTGGATCGGCGGCAACGTGGTGATCCTGCCGGGAGTGACCATCGGCGATGGCACGACTATCGGTGCGGGCAGCATCGTCACCGGCGACATTCCGGCCAATGTGCTGGCGCTGGGGCAGCCGTGCCGGGTTATCCGCGCGTTGGAATAGGCCGCTTAACACGAATCGGCGGCCAGCGGTTTATCGGCGAGTGCGGGGCAAGGGCGGAGGAGGGGGCTTCTTACGGTGCGAATCGTCGTTTGGCAACTGGCGGTCATCGGCCAAGGCCAGGCGTGCGGCCGCCAGGCGGCTCATGACGGTGCCGATTGGCACCGCCAGCACTTTCGCCGCTTCCCGGTAGGACAGCCCTTCGACATACACCAGAAACAGCGCGTTGCGCTGGGCCGCCGGCAATCGGCTTACGCGCCGCATCACTTCATTGAGCCAGACCGGCTGTTCACCGTTGTCCGCATCACCAAGCTCTTCCGCCGCCATGCAGCCTTGCCCCTGACGACGATGCTGGGCGCGAACTTCATTGAGCCAAATAGAGTGCAAGATGGCAAACAACCAGCGATCCAGGTGTGAACCGGGGGTGAATTGCGCGGCGCGCTCCAGCGCACGCACGCAGGTTGCCTGCACCAGATCGTCGGCGACATCCCGCCGGTGCGAAAGCACCAGCGCATAGCGCCACAGGCGGGAGAGATAGTGGCCGAGTTCATCGCGTATCGCATCGCCGCTGATAGTCACCTCCGCAGGCGCGTCGGATCAAGATTCCGGGTGGCGGTCGATGGCAGCCGCCAAATCTCGGTACTCTTCGCACCCGGTGCCGCACAGCGACTGGATCACCTGCAGCTGTTGGCGCGCCAGGTCGGGCCGCCCTTTCAGCATATAGGCTTCTCCCAGGTACTCGCGCACTTTGGGGTATTTCGGATCGAGGGCCACTGATTTTAAATAATAGCCGATACCTTCATCGGTGCGGCCCAGTTTGCGCGTGGCGTAGCCGCGATAATTCAGTGCGACGGCGGTGTTGGGATTTTTCAGCGTGTTGAGCATATCGATCGCTTCCTGATAGCGGCCGCTTTTCGCCAGTGCATAGGCATAGTTAGTGCGGTCGGCGTCGTCGACTTTGCTGCCTTTATCCACCGTGCAGGTCTGGGTTTTACTGTCATAGACCTGGCCTTTCGGACAGGTCGGCGGGGTTTGGCCGCTGCCGTCGCCGCCCATCGCCAGCGCCCCGCCGGAAAACAGCAGGCAGCCGGCAATGGCCGATGCCAGCAGGCGTTTAATGAAGCTGTTCATGGTTGTGTCCTCAAGGCAGAGGCGCCGTGCGCGCCCGTAATGAGATAACACCTGAACGAGTGAATTTATTCGCCTTACTCCCGCTTATTTACGCCACCGGCAAGGCGGTTTTCCCAACGGCGTCGATTGTCGTTATAATAGCCGTTTGCGGCCGCGCGCCGTTCGTTGAACCCAGACAGACTCAGGTAGCCAGTAACTCAGCATGACGAAAGACAACCACGCCCCAACCTACGCCGCCAATCGCTTCTCCATCGCGCCAATGCTCGACTGGACCGATCGTCATTGCCGTTACTTCCACCGCCTGCTGACCAAGGAAACGCTGCTGTACACCGAGATGGTGACCACCGGCGCGATCATCCACGGCAAGGGTGACTACCTGGCCTACAGCGAAGAAGAGCACCCGGTGGCGCTGCAGCTGGGCGGCAGCGATCCGGCCGCGCTGGCGCACTGCGCCAAACTGGCGGAGCAGCGCGGTTATGACGAGATTAACCTCAACGTCGGCTGTCCATCTGATCGGGTGCAAAACGGTATGTTCGGCGCCTGCCTGATGGGGCAGGCGACGCTGGTCGCCGATTGCATCAAGGCGATGCGCGACGTCGTATCGATTCCGGTGACGGTGAAGACCCGCATCGGCATCGACGATCAGGACAGCTACGCTTTCCTGTGCGACTTTATCCAGACCGTCGCCGGGCGCGGCGAGTGCGACATGTTCACCATCCACGCTCGCAAAGCCTGGCTCTCCGGCCTCAGCCCGAAAGAGAACCGCGAAGTGCCGCCGCTGGACTACCCGCGCGTTTATCAGCTGAAGCGGGATTTCCCGGCGCTGACCATCGCCATCAACGGCGGGGTGAAAACGCTGGAAGAGGCGCAGCAGCATCTGCAGCATCTGGACGGCGTGATGATGGGGCGCGAGGCGTACCAGAATCCGGGCATCCTGGCGCGGGTCGACAGCGAACTGTTCGGTGCGCAGACCGCGGTGCCGGACAGCGTGGCGATCGTCGAAGCGCTGTATCCGTATATCGAGCGCGAGCTGTCTAACGGCACCTATCTCGGCCACATCACCCGCCACATCCTCGGTTTGTTCCAGGGTGTGCCGGGCGCGCGCCAGTGGCGTCGCCATCTGAGCGAGAACGCCCACAAGCCGGGCGCCGATGCGCGGGTGGTGGAGCAGGCGCTGGCGTTGGTGCGCCAGCCGCGTGTCGAAATGGCGTAGCCGAAAAAATTTGACCAACAGTTAGTCTTTTTCACCAGGCATTCGGCGCACTGCCGGATGCCTTCCCCGTTTTTTCAATAGGTTAGCCCTTCCGCCATTCTGGCACGCTTCTTGTAATTCACTCTGCAGATACGTTGCATTGCAAAGGAGCAATCATGTTGGAAATTTTCTTTCTCATTGGCTTTGTGGTGATGCTGATGGTGACCGGCATCTCGCTGCTGGGGATCTTCGCTGCGCTGTTGGCGGCGGCGGCGTTCATGTTGTTGGGCGGGTTATTCGCGGTGGTCATCAAGCTGCTGCCGTGGCTGATTTTGGCGGTGGTTGGGGTATGGATTTACCGTTCGATGCAGAAACTCCAGGTCAGGCGTTACTGATTTTTTGCTGAATAATCAGTCAGTCGCGATGAAACTTGCATAACTGCCTGCCACGCTAATGCGGCAGCGATCACAGCTTGGCAGTTTTCCTCTGCAATGTGGCACATAAAGCGTGTTTTTTGCCGGACGGGGCTGTTAGGATGTTGATCGATGCAGTGATGCGACCCATTTCATCACCGTGAGAGACACCTAAAATTCGTGTTGCTAAAGCAACCCCTGTCTCTGGCGGACTCTGCTCTACCCCTACAAAACGCAGTAACAGAAAGGGCTCCGCAAGGAGCCCTTTTCTTTGGTTGCTATCAGGGGATCAGCAGGCTGGAACCGCTGGTGCTGCGGCTTTCCAGTACCTGGTGCGCACGCTGGGCGTCGGCCAGCGCGAATTTCTGCTCGTCTCTCACCTCCACCCGAATGGCGCCGCTGCCGATCAGCGAGAACAGCTCATTGCTGGCGTACTGCAGCTCGGCGCGGTTGGTGATGTAACCGTTTAGGGAAGGGCGGGTGACGTACAGCGAGCCCTTCTGATTCAGCAGCGCCAGATCGACTCCCGTCACCGGGCCGGAGGCGTTGCCGAAGCTGACCATCAGGCCGCGCCGCTTCAGGCTGTTGAGCGAGGCCTGCCAGGTGCTTTGCCCCACCGAATCGTACACCACGCCAACCTTCTCGCCGTGCGTCAGCTCGGCCACCCGCTGGGCGATATCCTCTTTGTGGTAGTTGATGGTGGCCCAGGCGCCGGCCTGTTTCGCCAGCGCGGCCTTCTCGTCGGAGCCGACACTGCCGATCAGGCGTGCGCCCAGCGCTTTGGCCCATTGGCAGGCGATCAGCCCGACGCCGCCGGCGGCGGCATGGAACAGGAACACTTCACCCGGTTGCACGTCGTGGGTCTGGCGCAGCAGGTAATGCACCGTCAGCCCTTTGAGGAAAGAAGCGGCACCCTGCTCAAAGCTGAGGTTGTGCGGCAGCAGCGCCACTTTTTCTTCCGGCACATTGTGGACTTCGCTGTAGGCGCCGAGCGACGACTGCGCATACACCACCCGGTCGCCCGGTTTGATCGCGCTGACTCCGGCGCCAACCTTGACCACCACGCCGGCCGCCTCGGTGCCGAGGCCGCTCGGCAGGCTGGCCGGCGCGTACAGCCCGCTGCGCACATAGGTGTCGATGTAGTTGATGCCGATCGCTTTGTTCTCGATCTGCACTTCGCCAGCGGCGGGGTCGAGCGGTGTAAAATCAACGTATTGCAAGACTTCCGGCCCGCCGGTGGCGGAAAACTGAATGCGCTTGGCCATATCGTTACCTCGTTTGAGTGTCTGATTTCACCCTATTCTTTTTAGTATCGGAGATCCAGTTCACCCGTGCGGGATTCAATACCTTTTTTGCATCGGTTATGACGCAAAAATCACGTATACTCTCGCGTCAAGATCCTTCATTCGCAACCGGATAAAGACTACGTTTCATGGCAGGAAAAAAACCAACCAACAAAACAAACGCGGACGAAACCAGAGAGCGTTCCAGAGATCGTCAGATGGAAGGGCTGAAGATGCCGCCGCACTCGCTGGAGGCCGAGCAGTCGGTGTTGGGCGGTTTGATGCTGGATAACGAGCGTTGGGACAACGTGGCGGAGCGCGTGGTCGCCAACGACTTCTTCAGCCGCCCGCATCGCCTGATCTTTACCGAGATGCAGCGTCTGCTGGAGATGAGCAAGCCTATCGACCTCATCACCCTGTCCGAATCGCTGGAGCAGAAGGGCGAGCTGGACTCGGTGGGGGGCTTCGCCTACCTGGCCGAGCTGTCGAAAAACACCCCGAGCGCCGCCAACATCGGCGCCTACGCCGACATCGTGCGCGAGCGCGCGGTGGTGCGCGAGATGATCTCGGTGGCTAACGAGATCGCCGACGCCGGCTACGATCCGCAGGGGCGCAGCAGCGAAGACCTGCTCGATCTGGCGGAATCCCGCGTATTCCAAATCGCCGAGAACCGCGCCAGCAAAGACGAGGGCCCGAAGGGCATCGAGCGCATCCTGGAAGACACCGTGTCGCGCATCGAGCAGCTGTATCAGCAGCCGCACGACGGCGTGACCGGGGTCGATACCGGCTATCAGGACCTCAACAAGAAAACCGCGGGCATGCAAAAGTCCGATCTGATCATCGTCGCCGCCCGTCCTTCGATGGGGAAAACCACCTTCGCCATGAACCTGTGCGAAAACGCCGCGATGACCCAGGAAAAACCGGTGCTGATCTTCAGCCTGGAGATGCCCGGCGAACAGATCATGATGCGTATGCTGGCGTCGCTGTCGCGTGTGGATCAGACGCGCATCCGTACCGGCCAGCTCGACGATGAGGACTGGGCGCGCATTTCCAGCACCATGGGCATCCTGCTGGAGAAGCGCAACATGTACATCGACGACTCCTCCGGCCTGACGCCGACCGAAGTGCGCTCGCGCGCGCGGCGCATTTTCCGCGAGCACGACGGGCTTAGCCTGATCATGATCGACTACCTGCAGCTGATGCGCGTGCCGGCCCTGTCCGACAACCGTACGCTGGAGATCGCCGAGATTTCGCGCTCGCTGAAGGCGCTGGCGAAAGAGCTGCAGGTGCCGGTGGTGGCGCTGTCGCAGCTGAACCGCAGCCTGGAGCAGCGCGCCGACAAACGCCCGGTCAACTCCGATCTGCGTGAATCCGGCTCCATCGAGCAGGACGCCGACCTGATTATGTTCATCTATCGTGATGAGGTGTATCACGAGAACAGCGATCTGAAAGGGATCGCGGAAATTATTATCGGTAAGCAGCGTAACGGCCCGATCGGCACCGTGCGCCTTACCTTTAACGGCCAGTGGTCGCGTTTCGATAACTACGCGGGGCCACAATACGATGACGAATAATCAGCTAAGGAACTGAAATGAAAGCGGCAACCGCTGTAATCGACCGCCGCGCTCTGCGACATAATCTGCAACAGGTGCGCCGCCAGGCGCCGCAAAGCCGCCTGATTGCCGTTGTGAAAGCAAACGCTTATGGACATGGCCTGCTGGAAACAGCACACACCCTGCAAGACGCCGACTGCTACGGCGTGGCGCGCATCGGCGAGGCGCTGATGCTGCGCTCCGGCGGCATCGTCAAACCGATCCTGCTGCTGGAAGGCTTCTTCTGTGCCGAAGACCTGCCGGTGCTGGTGGCGAACAACATCGAAACCGCAGTGCACTGCATCGAACAGCTCGAAGCGCTGGAGCAGGCCGAACTGGCGCGCCCGGTGCCGGTGTGGATGAAGCTCGATACCGGCATGCATCGGCTGGGGGTGCGCCCCGAGCAGGCGGAGGCGTTTTATCAGCGCCTGTGCGCCTGCCGCAACGTGGCGCAGCCGGTCAATATCATGAGCCACTTCAGCCGCGCCGATGAGCCGGAGTCCGACGCCACCCTGAAACAGATCGCCTGCTTTGAGCAGTTCGCGCTAGGCAAACCGGGCCAGCGCTCGGTCGCCGCCTCCGGCGGCACGCTGCTGTGGCCGGATGCTCACAACGAGTGGGTGCGTCCCGGCATCATTCTGTACGGCGTCTCGCCGCTGGATAACGGCAGCGGCGCCGGGCATGGCCTGCTGCCGGCGATGACGCTGAAATCCAGCCTGATCGCGGTGCGCGAGCACAAGGCCGGTGAAGCGGTGGGCTATGGCGGCACCTGGGTCAGCCCGCGCGATACTCGCCTTGGCGTGGTGGCGATGGGATACGGCGACGGTTACCCGCGCAGCGCGCCGACCGGCACGCCGATCCTGATTAACGGCCGCGAAGTGCCGATCGTCGGCCGGGTGTCGATGGACATGATTTCGGTCGATCTCGGGCCGGACGCCGCCGATAAGGTGGGGGATGAAGCGGTGCTGTGGGGGCCGGCGTTGCCGGTCGAGCGCATCGCCGCCTGTACCGGCATCAGCGCTTATGAACTGATCACCAAGCTCACGCAGCGCGTGGCGATGGAATACATCGGCGACTGATACGCCGCAGGGGCCGACGCGCGTCGGCCCCGTTCTTCAACGCGTTACTTCTTTACCGCTAACCACTTGTCGATAATTTTCTGATACTCGCCGGTCGCCTTGGCCAGGTGCAGCCACTGATCCACATACAGTTTCCAGCTCAGATCGTCGCGCGGCAGCATGTAAGCCTTTTCGCCGTACTGCATCGGTTTGGTCGGATTCACCGCGCACAGCTTCGGATAGCGCTTCTGCTGGTACAGCGCCTCGGAGGCGTCGGTGATCATCACGTCCGCCTTGCGATCCACCAGCTGCTGGAAAATGCTCATGTTGTCGTGCGTCAGCGTCAGCTTGGCCTTCGGCAAATAGGCGTGCACGAAGGCTTCGTTGGTGCCGCCCGCCGGTTCCAGCAGACGCACCGACGGTTTGTTGATCTGTTCTATCGTGCGGTATTTCTTCACGTCGGTGCAGCGCACCAGCGGAATTTTGCCGTCGGTATCCAGCTTGTCGGCGAAGAACACCTGTTTTTGTCGCTCCAGCGTGACGGAGATGCCGCCCATGGCGATGTCGCACTTGCCGGAGACGAAGTCCGGCGTCAGGGTTTTCCAGCTGGTTTTCACCCACTTCACCTTGGCGCCCAGGCTCTTCGCCAGCGATTCCGCCATGTCGATATCGATGCCTTCATAGCCGCCGTCTTCCTTGAGGAAGGTGTAGGGCTTGTAGTCGCCGGTGGTGCAGACCTCCAGGGTCTTTTGCTGCAGCACTTTGTCCAGGTGGGATTGCGCGCCGGCGCTGCCGGCGGCGAGCAGCAGCACGAGAGGGAGTAACTTTTTCATCTGGCGTCCTTTTTATACATTCGTGGTTTTATGCGTTACTTCGCCGTTAATTGTCGTTTGCCTGCATGAGTTAGCCGTTTTTTATGCCGCTTACCGGCGAAAACGCCGGGCGTTGCTGCTGTACGCGATTTAAGCGCCAGGGTGTGACGTCGGCAACGGTAAAAAAACTGGTAGGCTGTAACGTCAACATTTATTAACACAGTTTACAGGTGGCTATGTACAACATTGACGATTTTGATATGAAAATCCTGACGCTGTTACAGGCCAACGGCCGTCTGACCAATCAGGAGCTGAGCGAGCTGGTGGGGCTCTCCGCCTCCCAATGTTCGCGGCGGCGCATCAGCCTGGAGCAGGCGCAGCTGATCCGCGGCTACCACGCGCGGCTGGCGCCGGAGGCGGTCGGCCTGGGGCTGGTGGGGCTGATCGAAGTCAGTCTGATCACGCACGCGCAGGAGCAGATCGACAGCTTTCATCAGATGCTGGAGGAAGTGGACGCGATCCTTGACGCTTACAAGACCACCGGCGACGCCGATTACCTGCTCAAAGTGGCGGTGGCGGACCTGCCGGCGCTGAGCGAGTTCATCAGCCAGACGCTGTCGCCGCACAAAAGCGTGGCGCATATCAAAACGGCGGTGGTGCTCAATCGCATCAAGGAAAACGGTTTATTGCCGGTGGCGAGATAAAGCTAAAACCGAACGCGGTTTTCCGTCTATATTAGGAACGTAACGCTGTGCCCAAAACCACAATAAACCAGGAGAAAAACCCCGTGTTCCAGAACGTTGACGCCTATGCCGGCGATCCCATTCTGTCGCTGATGGAAAAATTCAAACAAGACCCGCGCGCGCACAAGGTGAACCTGAGCATCGGCCTGTACTACGATGCGCAGGGCATCATCCCGCAGATGCGGGCGGTCGCCGCGGCGCAAGCGCAGTTGAACAGCGTCGAGCATGGCGCCTCGGTATACCTGCCGATGGAAGGGCTGCAGTCTTACCGTTCCGCCATTCAGCAACTGCTGTTCGGCGCGCAGCACCCGATGCTGCAGCAGGGGCGCATCGCCACCATTCAGACCGTCGGCGGTTCCGGCGCACTGAAAGTGGGTGCCGATTTCCTGAAAAGCTACTTCCCGGATTCGCAGGTGTGGGTCAGCGATCCTACCTGGGAAAACCACGTCGCCATCTTCAGCGGCGCCGGTTTCAAAGTGAATACCTATCCGTATTTCGACAGCGAAAGCCTGGGCGTGAAGTTCGACGCCATGCTCGCCGCGCTGAAACAGCTGCCGAAGCACAGCATCGCGCTGCTGCACCCATGCTGCCACAACCCGACCGGTTCCGACCTGACCCCCGCCCAGTGGGATGAAGTGGTCAAGGTGATCGCCGAACGTGAAATCATTCCGTTCCTCGACATCGCCTATCAGGGCTTCGGCGGCGGCATGGAGCAGGATGCTTACGCTATTCGCGCCATCGCGGCGGCCGGTTTACCGTGCCTGGTGAGCAACTCGTTCTCGAAGATCTTCTCGCTGTACGGCGAGCGCGTCGGCGGCCTGTCGGTGGTGTGCGAAAGCGAAGAGGCGGCCGGGCGCGTGCTGGGCCAGCTGAAGGCCACCGTGCGCCGCAACTACTCAAGCCCGCCAAACTTCGGCGCGCAGCTGGTGGCCAAGGTGCTGAACGACGCCCAGCTCAAAACCCAGTGGCTGGACGAGGTGGAGAGCATGCGCACCCGCATTCTCGAGATGCGTCACGCGCTGGTGGACACCCTGAAGAGCGCGCTGCCGCAGCGCAACTTTGATTACCTGTTGGCGCAGCGCGGCATGTTCAGCTACACCGGCTTCAGCGCGGCGCAGGTCGATCGCTTGCGTGAAGAGTTCGGCGTCTACCTGATCCACAGCGGCCGCATGTGCGTGGCCGGCCTGAACCACAACAACGTGCGCCAGGTGGCCGAGGCGTTTGCCGCGGTGCAGTAACGCCTGTTAGTCTGAACGGACGTTCATCGGGAGCGATAGCGATATCGCTCCTTTTTTATTGCCGGCGCGCCGCCGAAGTTGCCGCAAACCGGAGAGAGAATATACTGATTGAGGGGCGCTCACTCATGTGGCATCAGCAAACGCTAATCCTCAGCGCAAAAGCGCGTGGCTTTCATCTGGTTACCGACGAGATAGTCAACCAGTTAACCCACTTACACCGCCTGCAAACCGGCCTGCTGCATCTGTTGCTGCAGCATACCTCGGCCTCGCTGACGCTCAACGAGAACTGCGATCCCACGGTGCGAGCCGATATGGAGCAGCATTTCCTGCGTCAGGTGCCGGAAAACGCACCCTATCAGCATGACTACGAAGGGCCGGACGACATGCCGGCGCACATCAAATCCTCGCTGCTGGGCGCTTCCTTGACGCTGCCCGTCAGGCACGGGCGGCTGATGTTGGGCACATGGCAGGGCATCTGGCTGGGAGAGCACCGCATCCACGGCGGAGCACGCCGTATTGTGGCCACGTTACAGGGGGAATAACCCAATGAATAACAGCGCATTGCTGGAGTACTGCATGGCGAAGCCGGGCGCGGAGCAGAGCGACCAGAACCAGTGGCAGGCCAGCCAAATCAAGGTGGGCGACGTGATGTTCGCCATGGTGTGCGAGGTCGAAGGGCGGCCGGCGCTGGCGGTCAAGTCCAGCCCGGAGCTGGCGGAAAGCCTGCGCGAACACCATCCGGAGATCGTCGCCTGTGACGGCCTGAACAAGGCGCACTGGAATACGGTGTTTCTCGACGGCAACCTGCCGAACTCGCAGTTTTACACCCTGATCGACAGCTCCTATCAGCTGGTGGTGGACGGCCTGCCCGAACACGTGCGCCAGGAGCTGCGCGCCTGATTGCCGGGCGGCGGCGCCCGTTTTTCTTCTGTTTTTTCATGTTAAAGCGTGATCGCGGCCTGGATTTGGGAACGTTCCCTTTTTGTTGCGGCACTAAAACAGCTACGCTTGGGCATTCAAGACACGCGGATGAAGGAGGCCGACATGGCCATGAGCGAAGAAAAGCGCAAGATGATCGCCGGGGAACTGTACGACGCCGGCGATGAACTGCTGCGCAGCGAACGCCGGCGCGCACGCCAGCTAACGCATCGCTATAACCACTCTTCGCCGGAAGAGGGCGAGCTGCGCAAACAATGGCTGGGTGAGCTGCTGGGCCGCTATCAGGGCGGCACCATCGAGCCGACCTTCCGCTGCGACTACGGCTATAACATCTATCTCGGCAAGAACTTCTACGCCAACTTCGACTGCGTGATCCTCGACGTATGCGAGGTGCATATCGGCGACAACTGCCTGCTGGCGCCGGGCGTGCATATCTATACCGCCACCCATCCGCTGGACGCCGAGACTCGCGTCGGCGGGGCGGAGTTCGGTAAGAGTGTCAGGATTGGCGACAACGTGTGGATCGGCGGGCGGGCGGTGATCAATCCGGGAGTGACCATCGGCGATAATGCGGTCGTGGCCTCCGGCGCGGTGGTGACCAAAGACGTGCCGGCCAATTGCGTGGTGGGTGGCAACCCGGCCAGGATCATCAAGCAGCTATAAAAAACGGGCGCCGCCGGGCGCCCGCCGTCATCAGGCGCGCAGCGAGTCGATATCCACCACGAAGCGGTACTTCACGTCGCTTTTCAGCATGCGTTCATAGGCCTCATTAATTTGCTGCATCGGGATCAGCTCGATATCCGACGTGATGCCGTGCTGCCCGCAGAAGTCCAGCATCTCTTGCGTTTCCGCGATGCCGCCGATCAGCGAACCGGCGATGCGGCGGCGCTTCATGATCAGGTTGAACACCTGCGGTGACGGATGATCGTGCTCCGGCGCGCCGACCAGCGTCAGGGTGCCGTCGCGGCGCAGCAAGTTGAGGAACGGGTTCAGATCGTGCTGAGCCGCTACCGTGTTGAGGATGAAGTCGAAGCTGTTGACGTGCTGCGCCATCTCATCCGGGTTGCGCGAAATCACCACTTCATGGGCGCCGAGGCGCTTGGCGTCTTCGATTTTCGACGGCGAGGTGGTGAACAGCACCACATGCGCGCCCATCGCCCGCGCCAGTTTGACGCCCATGTGCCCCAGCCCGCCGAGCCCGACGATGCCGACCTTTTTGCCTGGCCCCGCGCCCCACTGGCGCAGCGGCGAATAGGTGGTGATGCCGGCGCACAGCAGCGGCGCGACGCCGGCCGGATCGAGGTTTTCCGGCACGCGCAGCACGAAGTCCTGATCCACCACCAGATTGGTGGAGTAGCCGCCGTAGGTCACGGCGCCGGTGTGGCGATCCTGGCCGTTATAGGTGCCGGTAAAACCGTTCTCGCAATACTGTTCCAGCCCCTCATCGCAGCTCGGGCAGCTGCGGCAGGAATCCACCATGCAACCGACGCCGACCAGATCGCCGATCCGGTAACGCGAGACATGGTCGCCGACGGCGCTAACGCGGCCGACGATTTCGTGGCCCGGCACCACCGGGTAAATCGTATTGCTCCATTCATTGCGCGCCTGGTGCAGATCCGAGTGGCAGACGCCGCAGAACAACACCTGAATCTGCACATCGTGGTCGCGCAGGGCGCGCGGCTGGTAATCGAAAGGCACCAGCGCAGACTTCGCGTCATGCGCGGCATAGGCATGGGTAATGTTCATGGTCGCTCCAGTTATCAATGTAGGGGGGACAACGTTTGACCGGCAGCGAAGTGCTGGCGAGACGCGGCCTGAATCAGACAGGGCGGCCGCCGAGGGAACATTGATGATAGAAGCGGTGAGCGCGGAGGGAAATGCCTGAAAATGTCGAAATCTTGCCTGTTTCTGTTCGATTGCGGGGAAACGGGGCAGCGTGCGGACCGCCTGAACGACGGCCCGCACGCCGGCGACATTACTGGTTCAACAGCGGCTTCAGGAAGCGTGCAGTGTGCGATTTCTCGCAGTCGGCGACCGTTTCCGGCGTGCCGGCGACCAGGATCTCGCCGCCGCCGCTGCCGCCTTCCGGCCCCAGATCGACGATCCAGTCGGCGGTCTTGATCACATCCAGGTTATGCTCGATGACCACGATGGTGTTGCCCTGATCGCGCAACTGGTGCAGCACCGCCAACAGCTGTTGGATATCGGCGAAGTGCAGACCGGTGGTCGGTTCGTCGAGGATATACAGCGTCTGGCCGGTGCCGCGTTTAGACAGCTCGCGCGCCAGCTTGACGCGCTGTGCCTCCCCGCCGGAGAGCGTGGTGGCCGACTGGCCGAGGCGGATGTAGGACAGGCCGACATCCATCAGGGTCTGCAGCTTGCGCGCCAGCGCCGGCACCGCGTCGAAGAAATCGCGCGCTTCTTCGATGGTCATCTCCAGCACTTCGTGGATGCTCTTGCCCTTGTACTTCACTTCCAGCGTTTCGCGGTTATAACGCTTGCCCTTGCACTGGTCGCACGGCACGTAGATGTCCGGCAGGAAGTGCATCTCGACCTTGATCACCCCGTCGCCCTGGCAGGCTTCACAGCGCCCGCCCTTGACGTTGAAGCTGAAGCGACCCGGCGTGTAACCGCGGCTGCGCGATTCCGGCACGCCGGCGAACAGCTCGCGCACCGGGGTGAAGATGCCGGTGTAGGTGGCCGGGTTGGAGCGCGGTGTGCGGCCGATCGGGCTCTGATCGATGTCGATCACCTTGTCGAAATGCTCCAGGCCGGTCACTTCGCGGAACGGCGCCGGTTCGGCGATGGTGGCGCCGTTGAGCTGGCGCTGGGCTATCGGGAACAGCGTATCGTTGATCAGCGTCGATTTGCCGGAGCCGGACACGCCGGTGATGCAGGTAAACAGACCGACCGGCAGCGTCAGCGTCACGTCTTTCAGGTTGTTGCCGCGCGCGCCGCTCAGCTTCAGCACCTTGGTCGGATCGGCCTGCACGCGCTGCGCCGGAATGGCGATCTCGCGTTTACCGCTGAGGAACTGGCCGGTCAGCGATTCCGGCTGCGCCATGATGTCGTCGACGGTGCCTTCCGCCACCACCTGGCCGCCGTGCACGCCGGCGCCGGGGCCGATGTCGATCACATGGTCGGCGGCGCGGATGGCGTCTTCGTCATGCTCCACCACGATCACCGTGTTGCCGAGGTTGCGCAGGTGGATCAGCGTTTCCAGCAGGCGTTCGTTGTCGCGTTGGTGCAGGCCGATCGACGGCTCATCCAGTACGTACATCACGCCCACCAGGCCGGCGCCGATCTGGCTGGCGAGGCGGATACGCTGCGCTTCGCCGCCGGAGAGCGTTTCCGCCGAGCGAGACAGTGACAGGTAGTTCAGGCCGACGTTCACCAGGAATTTCAGGCGGTCGCCGATCTCTTTCAGCACTTTCTCGGCGATTTTGGCGCGCTGGCCGCTGAGCTTCATGTTCTGGAAGAAGGTCATCGCATGGCCGATGCTCAGATCGGAGATCTCCGGCAGCGTGGTGTCTTCGACAAACACGTTGCGCGCTTCTTCACGCAGGCGAGTGCCGTGGCACGAGGCGCAAGGGCGGTTGCTGATGAACTTCGCCAGCTCTTCGCGCACCGCGCTGGACTCGGTCTCTTTATAGCGGCGCTCCATGTTGTGCAGCACGCCTTCGAACGGATGGCGGCGCACGGTGGTATCACCGCGATCGTTGATGTATTTGAACTCGATAGACTCTTTGCCGGAGCCGCTCAGCACCGCCTTCTGCACGTTGGCGCTCAGGGTGTTGAATGGTGCTTCGACGTCGAACTCATAGTGCTCCGCCAGCGAGCGCAGCATCTGGAAGTAATAGAAGTTGCGGCGATCCCAGCCGCGGATCGCGCCGCCGGCCAGCGACAGCTCGGGGTTCTGCACCACGCGATCCGGATCGAAGAACTGCTGCACGCCCAGGCCGTCGCAGGTCGGGCAGGCGCCGGCCGGGTTGTTGAAGGAAAACAGGCGCGGTTCCAGCTCGCGCATGCTGTAGCCGCAGATCGGGCAGGCGAAGTTGGCGGAGAACAGCAGCTCGTCCGCTTTTTCGTCGTCCATATCCGCCACCACTGCGGTGCCGCCGGACAGCTCCAGCGCGGTTTCGAACGATTCGGCCAGGCGCTGCGCCATGTCGTCGCGCACCTTGAAGCGATCGACCACCACTTCGATGGTGTGTTTCTTCTGCAGCTCCAGCTTCGGCGGATCGGACAGATCGCACACTTCGCCGTCGATGCGCGCGCGGATATAGCCCTGGGCGGCCAGGTTTTCCAGCGTTTTGGTGTGCTCGCCCTTGCGGTCTTTCACCACCGGCGCCAGCAGCATCAGGCGCTTGCCTTCCGGCTGGCTCAGCACGTTGTCGACCATCTGGCTGACGGTCTGCGCCGCCAGCGGAACATGGTGATCCGGGCAGCGCGGCTCGCCGACGCGGGCGAACAGCAGGCGCAGGTAGTCGTGGATCTCGGTAATGGTGCCGACCGTGGAGCGCGGGTTGTGCGAGGTGGATTTCTGCTCGATGGAGATCGCCGGCGACAGGCCT
The DNA here is from genome assembly GCF_022678525.1 of Serratia sp. PGPR-27. Taxonomy (NCBI): domain Bacteria; kingdom Pseudomonadati; phylum Pseudomonadota; class Gammaproteobacteria; order Enterobacterales; family Yersiniaceae; genus Serratia; species Serratia sp. PGPR-27. The sequence continues at coordinate 75,216 of NZ_JALBYS010000002.1, forward strand.
TCGATATGATCGACGTCCGGTTTTTCCATCAGCGACAGGAACTGGCGCGCATAGGCAGAGAGTGATTCGACATAGCGCCGCTGCCCTTCGGCATACAGCGTATCGAAAGCCAGCGAAGACTTGCCGGAACCGGACAGGCCGGTGACGACGATCAGTTTGTCACGCGGGATGATCAGGTTGATGTTTTTCAGATTATGGGTTCGAGCACCACGAACTTCGATATTGTCCATTTACACTTCCCGTCTTGATGATACACCGCGCCTGTCGCGATTTTTGCGGGGGATTTTGTGATGGATCTCGCAAAAAACCGGCACAGCCTGGTCGAAACGCATAATTATGACACAAAAAAACCTGAATGAATATCCAGTATGCGAATGCAACAAGGTCGATCGAAAAGACAATTCTGGAATGCAATTCGCACTTATCAACACGGGTGTGGTTTCGTACTCAGCGTGGTAAACTGACGCGTTTATACTGTGTAGAAATCAATCATCGGGAGAAGTGCTCATGGCCAGCAGAGGCGTAAACAAAGTAATTCTGGTCGGGAATCTGGGTCAGGATCCAGAAGTCCGTTACATGCCGAACGGCGGCGCAGTGGCCAACATTACCCTGGCGACCTCCGAAAGCTGGCGTGACAAGGCGACCGGCGAACAGAAAGAGAAGACCGAGTGGCACCGCGTCGTGCTGTTCGGCAAACTGGCCGAAGTGGCGGGGGAATACCTGCGTAAAGGCTCTCAGGTCTACATCGAAGGCTCCCTGCAGACCCGTAAATGGCAGGATCAGAGCGGCCAGGATCGCTACACCACCGAGATCGTGGTTAACGTCGGCGGCACCATGCAGATGCTGGGCGGCCGTCAGGGCGGCGGCGCACCGGCCGGTCAATCTGCCGGTGGCCAGGGCGGTTGGGGCCAACCTCAGCAGCCACAGGGCGGCAACCAGTTCAGCGGCGGCCAGCAGCAGTCTCGCCCGGCGCAGAACAGCGCACCGGCGACCAGCAACGAACCACCAATGGATTTCGACGACGATATTCCGTTCTAAGCCTGGCGACAGCGCTAAAAAAACCCCGCTCAGGCGGGGTTTTTTGTGTTCGTTAGCCGCTGATTTTCTGCGGCGGTGTCGCCAATCAGTAAATTGCTACCGGGTTGATATTGACCTGGGTTGAACCGACATACAGCGGTTGCCCCAGTACGAACAGGAATTCCCAGGTTTTCGTGCGCACCAGCGGGCGGCTGTCGATCAGCTCCAGGTTATAGACGCCGCGTTTGGCCAGCAGGTACTGGTTGACCGGGAACTCTTCGTCATTTTTCGGGTTAGGGTAAACTTCGGAGGCCCAGGTATCACCGCCGAAGGCCACGATGCCTTGGTCGGCCAACCATTTCGCCGCTTCCATGCCGATGCCCGGTTCAACTTCCAGGAACTTTTTATTGTCTTTGCCAATCAGCTCCAGCCAGCCGGTGTTGAACAAGACAACGTCGCCTTTGCGTAAACTGATGCCCTGCTTTTTAAGCACCGCTTGAATATCCGCAACGGAAAATTCGGTGCCGCCCGGAACGATCGCTTTATTATAATAAGCCGTCATATCGAGTACGACGCCGCGTGTGACCATGGGCGGCACTTTTTCCACGCCCAATTTTTTTACGCCATCTACGGTGACGAAATCCGCCGCCTTATTGCCGTTATAATAAACATTGTCGATGCCGATATGGCCAATGCCATTCAACTGAGTGCCGACGCCGGTCCAGGCATTCACCAATTCATCATTAAAGGTGAATTTATTTGGGCCAAGCGTTTTACCATCCTGTTGACCAGGCTGAATATTATATAAGCGGAAGCTGCGGTGGCGGAACGCTGGGAAATCTTTATCGACGGGCACCGCCAATGGCAATGTCTTGCCTTGTTTTACCAACTGCACGGACTGTAATACGACCTCAGGCGTGAGCAGGTTGGCCGCGCCGATTTCGTCTTTTGCGCCGTAAACGGAAGGATACCAGTCTGACGACTGCGCGGCGGATTCTGCGGCGTGCGTGGGCACTGCGGCCAGCAAGGGCAGCAAGAGGGAGAGGCGATACAATGATTTCATCAGTGACTCATCCTTATAACGGAGTATTGCAGGGCGAATGAAAGTGAGCCTCCGGAAATTGGCGGCGTGAGGCCGCCGAATAATAACCGGTGAGGGAACGGCTCATTTTTTCTGTGTACTGGGTATGCCAGCGTGATTTTTAAAAAGGCGCCCGGCGATGATTTCCTTAATCATGCGGCAATGAATAACGCCGTATGCACGGCGTTATCGCTAAACGCATTATTTTTTCAGTTCTGCACTCATAGTGACGAAATTGCCCATGTAGGCGCTGGTAATTTTGTAGCCGCTTGCGCCGGCTTCTTGCGCTTTTTTAGCGATGAGGGCTTCGGTGGAATCCAGTGTTCTGCCGGTTGCGGTCACGCTTTCTGCCGCGGCGTTAAACGACAGCATGGAAAACAGAGCGAGTGAAATAACGGTGGTCATGGTTTTCATATCTTTATCCTGTGTTCGAAGGTTCGAAAAATAAGGGTGTCCGGTACGACACGATGGAGCGAAGGATAAAGACGTCGGGCTGGTGAATAAATAACAGAATCGTCAATAAACTATTCCATTTTTGCGCATAAACTAATTCTATTATTGTCTTTCAAGGCCGAATATGCCGTGCGAGGTGAGAAGCGGTCGTCGGGGAGCGAATGAAAAAAAAAGCCCCTTGCGGGGCTTTGAGCGCTACGCCGAGAAGCCGCCGTCGATGCTCAGACTGGCGCCGGTGATATAACCCGCCTGCGGGCCCGCCAGGTAGGCGACGAAACCGGCGATTTCTTCATCTTTGCCGTAACGGCCGATCGCCATCAGCTGCTTGAGCTGATCGGCGAACTCGCCGGCGTCCGGGTTCATTTCGGTGTCCACCGGGCCGGGCTGCACGTTATTGACGGTGATGCCGCGTGGGCCGAGATCGCGCGCCATGCCCTTGGTCAACCCGACCAGCGCCGATTTGCTCATCGCGTACACCGCCGCGCCGCCGAACGGCACGCGCTCGGCGTTGGTGCTGCCGATGTGGATGATACGGCCGCCGTCGTTCATGTGGCGCGCCGCCTCCTGGCTGGCGACGAATACGCTGCGTACGTTGACCGCCAGCATGCGATCCAGGTCGTCCAGCGCCAGTTCCTCGGTGCTGCCCAGCGTAAATACCCCGGCGTTGTTCACCAGAATATCCAGGTTGCCGAAGTGACTCACCGCCTGGCGAACCGCCTGCTGCAGCGCCGCAGCATCGGCGCTGTCGGCCTTGATGGCGAGGGCTTTGCCGCCGGCGGCGGTAACGGCGCTCGCCACCGCTTCGGCGCGATCGGCCGAGGCGGCGTAGGTAAAGGCGACGGCGGCGCCCTCGCTCGCCAAGCGTTTCACGATGGCGGCGCCGATGCCGCGGGAACCGCCCTGAACGAATGCGACTTTGCCTTGCAGTGGGAGTGCTGTGGTCATGTTATTTCTCCAGAGTGGATGAGGGTAAAGTGTCGGCATTCAGTATCGGAGATCGCTTGCACGGCCACTAGCCACAAAGAGCTATAATCAGTTAAAACCATTAGTTTAAAATCCATAAGGAAAAAGCATGCTGGGACATCTGGAGTGCTTCGTCAGCAGCGCGGAAAACGGCAGTTTCTCCGCCGCCGGCCGCAAGCTGGGCCTCAGCCCGGCGGCGGTGAGCAAGAATGTCACCCGGCTGGAAGCGGTGGTTGGCGTGCGGCTGTTTCAGCGCAATACCCGCAAGCTGATCCTCACCGAGGCGGGGGAGCGTTTTCTCGGCGAGGTGAGCGGCGGATTGCAATCGATCCAGTGCGCATTGAAAGGGCTGAGCAGCGGCGGCGGCGCGGCGGCCGGCGGGCTGAAGGTCAGTATGGGTACCGCCTTCGGCCTGCACTTCGTGTTGCCGATGCTGCCGATGTTTTTGACGCAGTACCCGGCGATTGTACCGGACTGGCATTTCGACAATCGCCAGGTGGATCTGATCGGTGAGAACTTTGACGCTGCGCTGGGCGGCGGCATCGAGTTGGCGCAGGGGATGATTGCTCGCGAGCTGGCGCCCGCGCATGGCGTATTGGTCGCTTCGGCAGAATACTTGCGGCAGCGGCCGCCGTTGACGGAGCCGGAGCAACTGGCGCAACACGCCGGGATTTTCATCCGTTCGCCGCAGACCGGGCGCATTCGCCACCAGCCGCTGCGAAATGCCCAGAATGAGCAGCGTGCGCCGGGGATGACGGTCAGCATGACGGTCAATGAACCGGAAGCGGCGGCGCGGGCGGCGGAAATGGGATTGGGCATCGCGCTGATCGGCATGCCGAATGCGGCGCCTTATCTGGAAAGCGGCCGTCTGGTGCGGGTTCTGCCGGGCTGGTATGTCGATCGCGGCAGCGTGTATCTCTATTTTCCCACCACCAAATTCTTACCGACCAAAACCCGGGTGTTCGTCGATTTCATCACCGAACAGTTCCGCCTGCAGGAGTTGGCGGCGCGCTTTGACGCCCGCTAAAACGAGAAAAGCCCCTTGCGGGGCTTCTTTCTTCCGTCGGTTGGCTGTCCGACGATCAGTTGAAGATTTCTGCGGTGCCGTACAGTTTGTTCTGACCACCGGCGGCGACGATGCGGTAGGCGCTGGCGCCCGACGCGGCGGCTTTGCTGGCCAGTTCGCTTTCCAGCGCGCTCAGGTTAGCGGCGCCGCTCACGGTGACGACGCCGATCTTCTGGGCGTCTGCAGCAGGTTGGCTGGAAGGCAGGTCAGCGGCGAAGGTAGCGAAAGAAGCGGTAGCCAGCAGCGCAGCGGTAGCAAAAATTTTGACGTTTTTCATGATGCGTTCCTCAGAGTGTTTGTTAGGTGAGAGCCCGTTGTCTCTCGATGTGTTAAATACTAGTGCACCGGATGTGAATAAAAAATCGGAGAGTTTTGAGTATCTCTGTCAAATAAATTGATTATTTTTCATCCGCTGGCGCGGGGCAACAATCGCCACTACCCTTTACAGACGATCCTTAACCGGAGAAGCGTCATGACGATGAATGCGTTTATCGGCAGTTGGGCGTTGGTGTCGTCGGCGTTCAAAAACCAGAACGGCGAGCTCAATTACCCGCTGGGCGAGCAGGTGTTGGGGCGCATCCACTATGAGGCCAACGGCACGATGGCGGCGCAGCTATACAGCGCCGTGCGGCCGCGTTTTGTCGCCGACGATTTGACGCAGGGATCCGAGCGGGAGATCCATGCCGCCTTCATCAATATGATTTGCTACTTCGGCCGTTATCAGGTGGAAGAAAGTGAGCAACGGGTGGTGCATCAGGTTGAAGGCTGCTCGTTCCCCAATTGGATAGGCAGCCGTCAGGTACGTTTTTACGCCTTTAACGCCGATCGGCTGACGTTGCGCACGGTGCCGCTGCAGCTCGGCAACGGCGTGCAGGTTGGCGAACTGGTGTGGCAGCGGACAGGAGCGTCGTCATGATCATCGTTCATCATCTCAATCACTCGCGGTCGCAGCGCATTCTGTGGTTTCTGGAAGAGCTGGGCGTGCCCTATCAGGTGCAACGCTACGAGCGCGATCCCAACACCATGCTGGCGCCGCCGGCGCTGAAAAAGATCCACCCGTTGGGCAAATCGCCGGTGATCGTCGATGGCGATCTGACACTGGCGGAATCCGGCGCCATTATCGAATACTTGCAGGAAGCCTACGACGCACAGGGCATGTTTATGCCAACCGACTTCCACGCGCGTCAGCAATACCGCTACTGGCTGCACTACGCCGAAGGATCGCTGATGCCGCTGTTGGTGATGAAGCTGGTGTTCAGCCGTCTCGGCCAGCCGCCGATCCCCTGGCTGCTGCGGCCGGTGGCCGGCGCGATCGGCAAAGGCGTGCAGCGGGAATACCTCGACAAGCAGATCGCGCCGCACTGCGAATTCCTCGAACAGCACCTGAATAAGGGCAGTTGGTTCGTTGGCAACGACTTCAGCGCGGCGGATATTCAGATGAGCTTCCCGCTGGAGGCGATGGCGGCGCGCGGCGCGTTGGATGATTGCCCGAAACTGCGCGGCTTCCTGCAGCGCATTCACGCCCGGCCCGCCTACCAGCGGGCATTGGAGCAGGGCGGCCCTTACGACCTGCTGAGTTAAGCGGATGGGCTATACTCGATGGGGTCATTCTTCATCGGAGGTAGCCCATGGCTACGCAAATCTTCGTTAACCTGCCCGTACGCGATCTGCCCGCCTCAATGGCGTTTTTCACCCAGCTCGGCTTCAGCTTCAACCCGCAATTTACCGACGATACCGCCGCCTGCATGGTGGTCAGCGACACGATTTACGTGATGCTGCTGACCCACGACAAATTCAGGATGTTTACCCCGAACCCGATCGGCGACGCCAAGCAGGCCACCGAAGTGTTGGTGTGCCTGTCGCAACCCAGCCGGGCGGCGGTGGACGAACTGGTGCGCAAGGCGATCGCCGGCGGCGGCAATACCTATCATCCGCCGCGGGACTATGGCGTGATGTACGGCCACGGATTTCAGGACCTGGACGGCCATATCTGGGAATTGATGTATATGGATCCCGCGGCGGTGCAGGCGCAATAAGCTCGCCGTGAAGCAGGTCGGCAGGGGCGCCGGATCGCCCCGTCTTTTCGCGCAGAAGCCATTCCCGCCGTTTTCTGCATAAATTGCCGCGATCTTTAGTTGATTAGACGCTAGGGAAGGCAGGATAATCGTTTGCCTTGAATAAACCACCATAAATCACCCGTACCGCGCGCTGCGAGTTAAACGTTTGCCTGGGTGCGCATCGCCGTTGGCGGTGTGGCATAAGGGCAGGGATGCGGAACGTGACGTAAACGATTACGTGGCGATCGGGCGCGGGCGAGATTACAGGCCTGCTGTGACGGGCCGATTCATGAAACACAGGGGAAGTAACCTATGTCGAACTCTCAAGCGAACCACGCCGCAAAACCAACCGGCGGGCTTGATGGCTATTTTAAAATTTCCGCGCGCGGCAGCAGCGTGCGTCAGGAGGTGGTGGCGGGGCTGACCACCTTCCTGGCGATGGTGTACTCGGTGATCGTGGTGCCGAGCATGCTGGGCAAAGCGGGTTTCCCGCCGGCGGCGGTGTTTGTCTCCACCTGCCTGGTGGCCGGTCTGGGGTCGCTGTTGATGGGGCTGTGGGCTAACCTGCCGATGGCCATCGGCTGTGCGATCTCGTTGACCGCCTTTACCGCCTTCAGCCTGGTGCTGGGCCAGCACATCAGCATTCCGGTGGCGCTGGGCGCGGTGTTCCTGATGGGCGTGCTGTTTACCATTATCTCGGTCACCGGCATCCGCGCCTGGATCCTGCGCAACCTGCCGATGGGCGTGGCGCACGGCACCGGCATCGGCATCGGGCTGTTTCTGCTGCTGATCGCCGCCAACGGCGTCGGCCTGGTGGTGAAGAACCCGCTGGATGGCTTGCCGGTGGCGCTCGGCGCGTTCACCTCTTTCCCGGTCGTCATGACGCTGGTCGGCCTGGCGGTGATCTTCGGCCTGGAGAAACTGCGCGTGCCCGGCGGCATTCTGCTGGTGATCATCGCCATTTCCATCATCGGCCTGATCTTCGACCCGGCGGTGAAATACCAGGGGCTGTTCGCCATGCCGAGCCTGGCGGACGCTGACGGCAAATCGTTGATCTTCAGCCTGGATATCATGGGCGCATTGCAGCCGGTGGTGTTGCCGAGCGTGCTGGCGCTGGTGATGACCGCGGTGTTCGACGCCACCGGCACCATCCGCGCGGTGGCCGGGCAGGCCAACCTGCTGGATAAAGACGGGCAGATCATCAACGGCGGCAAGGCGCTGACCTCAGATTCCCTGAGCAGCATCTTCTCCGGCCTGGTGGGCGCCGCGCCCGCTGCGGTTTACATCGAGTCCGCCGCCGGCACCGCCGCGGGCGGCAAGACCGGCCTGACCGCCACCGTGGTCGGCATTCTGTTCCTGCTGATCCTGTTCCTGTCGCCGCTGGCCTATCTGGTGCCGGTTTACGCCACCGCGCCGGCGCTGATGTACGTCGGCCTGCTGATGCTGAGCAATGTCACCAAGCTGGACTTCAACGACTTCGTCGACGCGATGGCCGGCCTGCTGTGCGCCGTGTTCATCGTGCTGACCTGCAACATCGTCACCGGCATCATGCTGGGCTTCAGCTCGCTGGTCATCGGCCGCATCTTCTCCGGCGAATGGCGCAAGCTGAACATTGGCACCGTGCTGATCGCCGTGGCGCTGGTGGCGTTCTACGCCGGCGGCTGGGCGATTTAAGCCGCTTGGGTTTCCCTCGCCCGCCGGGCGGGGGAGCCTGTTACGGCAATTCCCTTCTTAAGATAAGTCTTCTTCTGCTCTGCACCGCGTTTTGAAAGGCACAACAAGCTTTAACGGCTGTAAAAAAAGTGATCTACTATCGTGACCAACGCAGGCCCTGAGCCGATGTCGTCTGAATCGTAGAGTCTAAGGAAAGCATGGAAATCTTTTTTACAATCCTCATTTTGATCCTGGTGGTCTCCCTGTCCGGGGTGGTGACGCGCATGTTGCCGTTCCAGGTGCCGCTGCCGCTGATGCAAATCGCCATCGGGGCCCTGCTGGCCTGGCCGCATTTCGGGCTGCACGTCGACTTTGATCCCGAACTGTTCCTGGTGCTGTTCATCCCGCCGCTGCTGTTTGCCGACGGCTGGAAAACGCCGACGCGCGAATTCCTGCATCACGGGCGTGAAATTCTCGGCCTGGCGCTGGTGCTGGTGCTGATCACCGTGGTCGGCGTCGGTTATCTGATCTACGCCATGGTGCCGGGCATTCCGCTGGTGGCGGCCTTCGCTCTGGCGGCGGTGCTGTCGCCGACGGATGCCGTGGCGCTGTCCGGCATCGTCGGCAAAGGGCGGATCCCCAAGCCGATCATGGGCGTGCTCGAGGGCGAGGCGCTGATGAACGACGCCTCCGGCCTGGTGTCGCTCAAGTTCGCCATCGCGGTGGCGATGGGCACCATGGTGTTCACCGTGGGCGGCGCGACCCTTGAATTCCTCAAAGTGGCGATCGGCGGCCTGCTGGCCGGCGTGGCGGTCACCTGGACCTACAGTAAATCGCTGCGGGTGATGAGCCGCTGGAGCGGCGACGATCCGGCGACCCAGATCGTGTTCCTGCTGCTGCTGCCGTTCGCGTCCTACCTGATCGCCGAACATATCGGCGTTTCCGGCATCCTGGCGGCGGTGGCGGCGGGGATGACCATCAGCCAGTCCGGCGTGATCCGCAACGCGCCGCTGGCGATGCGCCTGCGCGCCAACAGCGTCTGGGCGATGCTGGAATTCGTGTTCAACGGCATGGTGTTCATCATGTTGGGCCTGCAGCTGCCGGGCATTCTTGAAACCTCCATCCTGCAGGCGGAGCTGGATCCGACCATCCAGACCTGGTACCTGTTCGCCGACGTGGCCACCATCTACGCCGCGCTGTTGGTGCTGCGTTTCACCTGGCTGTGGGTGATGAAGAAGGCCAGCAACCGCTTTATGAAAAAGCGTCCGCTGCAGTTCGGCGATTACAGCACGCGTGAGCTGTGGGTGGCGTCGTTCGCCGGGGTGCGCGGGGCGATTACCCTGGCCGGTGTGCTGTCTATACCGCTGTTGCTGAGCGACGGCACCGCCTTCCCGGCGCGCTATCAGCTGGTGTTTATCGCCGCCGGGGTGATCCTGCTGTCGTTGATCGTCGGCGTGCTGGCGTTGCCGCTGCTGCTGCGCGGCGTGCAGGTCACCGACAAGAGCGCCAGCAAGCAGGAAGAGCGCATGGCGATCGCCATGGCGGCTGAAGTGGCGATTGAGAGCGTGAATAAAATGGAAGAGCGCCTGGTTGCCGATACCGAAGAAAACCTCGATCCGCAGGTGTTGAAAGAGGTCAGCTCGCGGGTGACGGGCATGCTGCGGCGGCGCATCGCGTCGAAAGACGATATCGAGAATGCGCTGGCGATGGAAAACCTCGAGCGACGTTTCCGCCTGACGGCGCTGCGCGCCGAGCGCGGCGAGCTGTATCACCTGCGCGCCACGCAGAAAATCAGCAACGAGACGCTGCAAAAACTGCTGCACGATCTCGACCTGCTCGAAGCGCTGCTGATCGAACGCGAAGGGTAAATCTCAGAAGAGGAATAAACGTTTTCCTCTTTATTTCTGTCCTGAAGGGCCGCCTGTGCGGCCCTTTTTTTGGTTACTTGAGCGGCGGCCAGTAGTCGCGGCAGCAGGCGATCCAGGCCTGCGCGCTGTGCGACAGGTAGCTGCCCTGGCGCCAGATCAGGCCGATTTTCCACTCCATGCGCGGCTCCAGCGGCAGCCAGACCAGGTTTTCCTTGTCCAGCCAGCGACAAACCGGCTCCGGCAGCATGGCGATGCCCACGCCGGCCTGCACCATCGAGGCGAGAAAGTCCCATTGGCCGCTGCGCACCGCGATTTGCGGTTCAAAGCCGGCCAGGCGAAACGCCTTCATCAGCATCTTGTACAGCGCAAAGTCTTCGTTATAAATCAGGATCGGGCTGTCGGCCAATTCGGCGATATTGATGCTGGTGCGGTTGAGCCACTGCGGCGTGCGCGGCGCCACCACGCACATCGGATGGCCCAGCAGCGGCAGAAAGGTCAGCGGCTGCGCCGAATCGAAGGGCAGCACCGTCATCGCCAGATCCAGTTCGCCGGACATCACCGCCTGTTCGACCGACAGCCCGCCCAGCTCGGAAATCTTTAATTCGATGCCGGGGTAGGTCTGGCGAAAGCGGCGGATCAGATCGGCGATCTGCCTGCCGACCATCGGCGGAATGCCCAGCCGCAGCACGCCCTTTTTCACCGAGCTGATGTCTTCCAGCTCCGCCTCCAACTGGCGGAACTCGTCGAGGATCGTCAGGCCGCGCTGGTACACCGCCTGGCCGCTGTCGGTCAGGCGCAGCTTGCGGCCTTCGCGGATCAGCAGCGTGCATTCCAGCTCTTCCTCCAGATGCCGCAGCATTTTGCTGATGGTGGGCTGGGTGACGAACAGTTTTTCCGCCGCGCGGGTGAAGCTTTGCTGGCGCACCACTTCAACGAAGTAGCGCAGGGTGCGGACATCCACGTTAGGGTTCTCCTTGGGGACGCTACCGGCGAGAAACTATTCCCGGACGGCATGATGTCGATAATTTTAATTCATTTCAGGCGTGGTTTCCCGGCTGCGTATACTGTAGGCCGTCAATTATTGTTTGAGGTCATCTTTCATGTCTCTGGCGTTACGCCGCGTTGCCCCCTCCCTGCTGACCCGTTTGCAGGTGCCGATTCAGGTGGCGTTGTATGCGGCGCTGTTCCTGATCGCCGATCGCCTGGTGCAACAATTCCACCTGCCGCTCCCCGCCAATATCGTCGGCATGCTGATGCTACTGGCGCTGATCCTGCTGCGCATTCTGCCGCTGAGCTGGGTCAAGGCCGGCTCCCGCTGGCTGCTGGCGGAAATGCTGCTGTTTTTCGTGCCGGCGGTGGTGGCGGTGGTCAACTATGCCCAGCTGCTGATGGTCGAGGGCTGGAAGATCTTTCTGGTGATCGCGGTCAGCACCATGCTGACGCTGGGCGCCACCGGGCTGGTGGTGGACAGGGTGTATCGGCTGGAGATTTGGCTGCAGCGGCGGAAGCAGCGCCATGAATGATTTTATCCTTAGCCTGGCCTGTTTTCTGGCGACGCTGGCGCTCTATTTCGCCAACAAAAAACTCTATCGCCGCCGCCGCACGTTGCTGCTGATGCCGCTGGTGCTGACGCCGATGATTCTGGTGTTGCTGCTGGTGGTCACCCACATCTCCTATCAGGACTACATCGGTGAAACCCACTGGCTGCTGTGGCTGCTGGGGCCGGCGACCATCGCCTTCGCGGTGCCGGTGTACGAGAACCTGCATATCATCCGTCGCCACTGGCTGTCGCTGACCGCCGGGGTAACGACCGCAGTGCTGGTGGCGGTGTACAGCTCGGTGTGGCTGGCGCGCCTGCTGACGCTGCCGGAAGAGGTGCAGCGCAGCCTGGCGGTGCGGTCGATCACCACGCCGTTCGCGCTGGAGGCCGCCAAGCAGATGGGGGGCCAACCGGACCTGGTGGCGTTGTTCGTGGTGATCACCGGGGTGTTCGGCATGGCGGTGGGAGACATTCTGTTTTTGCGGCTGGCTGTACGCAGCCGCCTGGCGAAAGGGGCCGGATTTGGCGCATCGTCGCACGGCGCCGGCACCGCCCGCGCCTATGAACTGGGGCCGCAGGAAGGCGTAGTGTCGAGTCTGGTGATGATGTTGGCCGGCATTATCACGGTGGTGGCCGCGCCACTGATCGGCCGGCTGATGTGGTAAGGAGGCGGTCTGCGGCGAACTGCGCCGCAGACCGTAGAGCGTCAAGGAAGGTTGCCTAGCATCGCCGGCGTGCGCGATGACTGTCGCAAGGCGCGTCCTATCTCCTCGTGGCTGAAGATAATGGAGTGATGATTGCAGGGCAACGGATGCACCTGCAGATGTTGACCGATTGCCGACAGGCCATTGTCGGCAATCGCCAGCAGTTCCCGCTCATCGCCCAGGCCGGTGATATTCAGATTTGCATCTTCGGTCGCCTTGAACAGCGTGATGCGTGCATGTTGCAACGGTGCGCTGAGCGTTTGTTTTGCCAATGCCAGCTCCGTCGGCTCTGCCTTTAAGGCCCGGTCGGCGGCCTCGCCGTCAATACCCAACATGGCCAGCATCGCCGCCAGCATGCCCGGCTCGCTGCGGATCTGGAATGGGGTTCGGTAGAAGGTATCAAGCAGGAACAGTTGGATATCGCGATAGCCCTGGCTTTCCAGTTGAGCGGCCATCTCCAGCGCGATCAGGCCCCCTAGCGACCAACCCAACAGACGGACGGGGCGCGCCGGCGACAGCCGCATATGGCCGAGATAATACGCCGCCAGCTCGCGTAGCGAAGTGATGTGCGGCTGTTGGAACAGGTTGTAATTGTTGATGCCTAACACATTGAAATCTTTCTCTAAGTAGTTCGCCAGATCGCGATAAACATCGCAACCGGTGACGGCAGGATGGACCATCCAAACGCTGTCGGGGGTGATGGCGTGGTTCAGGCGCTCTACCTGTTTAAAGGTAAAACTGGCCTGATTCAGACGGGTCAACAGCTGCTGCAGGGGTTCGGAGGTGGCTGGAGCCGTTGCGGGCACGCCGTCGGTGAGAATACGGGCCTGGCCGCGCAGCGTCGAGTGAGCAAACAGCGTTTTAATGCCTAACGAATGCCCGTGTCGCTTCAGTTTAACCAGCAGTTGAATGGCGTGCAGCGAATGGCCGCCCAGCGCGAAGAAATCATCGTCGCGGCCAATGCGCGTTGTGCCCAGCAGTTCGCTCCACAGTTCGGCCAACTGCTGTTCCTGCTCGCCTTGCGGGGCTTCATAAGCAGCGGTTTCCTGCATGTTGGCTGGTGCCGGTAACGCTTTGCGATCCAGCTTGCCGTTGGGCGACAGCGGAAAAGCATCCAGCCGGATAAAACAAGACGGCACCATAAAGTCCGGCAGGTGTTGCTGCAATTGCCGACGCCATTCGGCGGCGTCGGCCGTTTGCTCTGGGGCGATGACATAGGCGACCAGGCGCTTGCCGCCGCTTTCGTCTTCCCGTGCCAGAATGGCGGCGTCTTCAACCCCTGAACACTGTCTGAGCTGTTGCTCGATCTCGCCTAATTCAATGCGCAGGCCGTGGATTTTGACCTGGAAATCGTTTCTGCCCAGATACTCAATGTTGCCATCCGGCAGCCAGCGGGCCAGATCGCCGGTTTTATACAGGCGAGCCTGCGGCTCGGCGCTGAAAGGATCGGCGATAAATCGCTCGGCGCTCAGCGCCGCGCGGTTCAGATAACCACGGGCAACCTGAATACCACCGATATGCAATTCGCCGGCGATGCCAGGCGGTAACGGTTGCAGTTGGTCATCCAGAATATGGAGCTGGGTATTGGCGATCGGTTTACCGATCGGTACCAGTGGGCGAGGATCATCGGGCAGGCATTGCCAGCTGGAAACGTCTACGGCGGCTTCCGTCGGGCCGTAGAGATTGTGCAGTTCCGCCTGCGGCAACTGCTGCAGGCAGCGTTGTACCGTCGCGAGCGGCAATGCCTCGCCGCTGCACATAATGCGTTTCAGAGAGGCACACTGCGCCATATCGCCGTGGCGCAGAAACAGTTGCAGCATCGAGGGGACGAAATGCAGTGTGGTCACGCCGTGCTGCGCGATGCAGGCGCTGAGATAATCCGGTTCCTGGTGACCGCCCGGTTTGGCGATGGCCAGCCGGGCGCCGACCATCATCGGCCAGAAAAACTCCCAGACAGAGACGTCGAAGCTGAACGGCGTTTTCTGCAGCACGACATCATCCGGCGTCAGTGTATAAGCCTTTTGCATCCACAGGAGTCGGTTGATCACCCCGCGGTGTTCGTTCATTACCCCTTTGGGTTTCCCCGTCGAGCCGGAGGTGTAAATCACATAAGCCAGGCTGTGCTGTGGATCGGCGGCCAGCGGCGGCGGGTTGCCATCCGGCGCTTGCCGCCACAGATGGCTCTCACGCTGAAGATGCAATCGCGGCACGGCGATATCGCGCAGCGGGTGCAGCGCGTGTTCGCCGCCATCGTCGATCAGAACGAATCTGGCGCCGCAATCTTGCAGCATGTGGCGCAGGCGGTCTTGTGGATAGTCGGGATCGAGCGGTACATAGGCGGCGCCCGCCTTCAGGATGGCGTACAGGGCAATCACCATATCCGGGCTGCGGTTGACGCATACCGCGATGCGATCGTCAGGCTGTAATCCCTGCAGCCTGAGAAAGGCAGCCAATCGATTCGCCCGCAGATTCAGCTGTTGATAACTGATCTCGTGGTCCTCGTAGCACAGCGCCGGCGCTTCTGGCGTCAGCGCGGCCTGCCGTTCCAGGAATTGATGTACGCCTTGCGGCATGTCTGCCCATGTTTGTCGGGTTTCATTCCATTGATGGAAGATTTGCTGTCTTTCCTGCGGCAACAGCAGCGGTAACTGCCCCAGCGGCAGCGCCGGATCGCCGTCCAGTAGCGTGTTCAGCAGGTGCAGCATGCGGGCGGCGATGCGCTCACCGTCTTCCTGACTGAACCAGGCCTGATTGAGGTTGAACTCCAACAGCGGGTCGTCGCCCGGATGGTAATGGCGCAGGTAGACGCCGAGGGGCAGCTGTTCCTGACCGTGGTGCAGGTTTTCCACCTTGAACTGGCTGCCTTCCAGTTCGATGTCGGTCGGAAAAACCTCCAGAGAAAAGCTGATGTCGAACAGCTGGCGCCGCTCCTGCTGATGCAGGTTCAACTGGCGGTTGAGTTCGGCAATGGGAAAACGCTGGTGACGATAACACTGGCGCAGCTCGCTGCCGATTTGCCGCAGTAAGTGGCCGAAGGATTGCTGTGAATCGACCGTGATGCGCAGTGGGATCATCGAGGAAAACATGCCCAATGTTTGCTTATGTTCGGCGGTACTGCGGTTATGTACCGGCACGCCCAGCGTGAATTGATCGGTTTGCCAAATCCGGGCGAACCAGGTGGCCAGCAAAGCGCTAAAAAAATGCATTGCAGAACCGCCCTGCGCGGCGGCGTATTGTTCCAACTGTAGGAAACGCTCGCGTGGCAACCGCTTGATTATCTGATGGCTGGGGTAGGTTTGTTGCCCACAGTGATTTTGGCGGCGTTCCAGCATGGAGGGGGGCGCGTCGATGAAACGCTTCAACCAGAAATCACGATCGCGCTCGTAGCGTGGAGACTGCTGATAGGTGCGATCGCTGATGACGAAGTCTTGGTAACGCGAGTGGGGGGCTTCGTTTTTTATCCCTGCTTTTAATTGTTTATAGCGCTCCATGATCATTTTGCTCAGCAGGGAAATTGAGGTGCCGTCCGCGATCAGGTGATGGGAAGCAAGCAGCCATAGCGTGCTGGATCCGCTGACTTTGGCCAGGTGGCAGCGCCAAAGCAGGCTGTCATACAGTGAATAAGGCTGCAGGAATTGAGAACGAAGGTGTGTTTCTGCCAGGCTGATGGCATCTTGTCTGTGCGAAAAATCGTGGTAATGCAGGTCGATATAGGCCCGGTCGCAGGTTTCCTGGGTAATGCCTTGCGGCGTTTCTTTCAGCGTGGTTTGCAACGCATCATGTTGTTGCTGTATTTGCCGTATGGCTTCTTGAAACAGCGGTAGCGAAATCTCGCGCTCTACGCGCCATAAACACCCAACGTTATATAAGGGGATATCGGGGTTTAAAGATTGGTCTAGCCACACGGCTTGTTGCACGGTCGTCAGGGAATAAGCGGACACGGAACCACCTCCACAAATAAGGAAT
The DNA here is from genome assembly GCF_022678525.1 of Serratia sp. PGPR-27. Lineage (NCBI taxonomy): Bacteria > Pseudomonadati > Pseudomonadota > Gammaproteobacteria > Enterobacterales > Yersiniaceae > Serratia > Serratia sp. PGPR-27. Next base: position 91,584 of record NZ_JALBYS010000002.1, read on the forward strand.
GAATCGAATTAAATAAAGTGAGTCGCAGCCAAGCACTCGAACATTATAAAAGGTGATTATTAAGTTGGCCTGTTTTCACATTAAATATTTTTAATGGTTTTATTTTATTATAATAAATGCAATGATTTTAGCGTTAATGATTTGTATTTTATTTATTTTTAAACTGGTTTTTTGCCATTGCTTTTGTGGCGTGTTAATCACGATTGACTGGCTTTTATTCGTGATATTAGTAAACGAAATCATGTAATTTATTGTTTTATTTGTGATTTTTTATTTTTGGCAAAAGGGGGGCGGAGCTGAGGCGGTTCGTAAGCGATAACGGAGTGGTATCTCAGCGGGCAAGTTCGGTTGCTTCTCTGCAAGAGATAACAGGCTGAATCATAAAAAATTATAAAGAATCTCTTATGTTGTATTATTATAAAAGAAATAATAATGAATAATAAGAAGTGAAGCTTATTGTGATTTCATGCATTTCTTTATTCGTAATTCTGCTGTTAACTTTCATAGGAGTATGACGTTTCAATTAAACTGCGATGAATGATCCGTTATTGGGCAATTAATGGATTAACTTTAATGAGATAATAAATGTGAAACGTTGATGCCGAGTGATACCCGAAATGAAAGACGCAACGAGAACCCTGTCTCGCTGCGGCTCGATCCTACGGGGAGGTAGCAGGTTAGCAGACGGCGGCTTTGACGAGTTCCACCACCAGCGGCGAAAGCTCGCCGCGCAGTGCAGCGCGTTCTGATTGGAACAGCGTGGCGACGTAAAAACGCCGCTCCGGCAGTTCGATGGCGCGCACGTCGCCTTCGGCATCGTGGCCGCTGATAATCAGCGGGAAGCGCTCAAGGTCGGCGACGAAGTCCGGAGCCACGCCAAAGTTGCAGTGGTAGCCTTCATGGGTGCTCAGGCTGCCGTAGGCCTGCGCGACGCGGGTGTCAGGCTGAAAAACGATGTCGCCGGTTTTTTCCACCAGCGAGCAGCTCAGCGGGGCGATCACCAACCGGCCACCGCTGTCGGTTTCCGCATGGCCGGCGTCGTGCCAGCCCATCACGTTGCGGGCGTACTCGATGATGGCGTACTGAAAGCCGCCGCAGGAACCGAGGAACGGCACGTCGTTTTCCCGCGCATGCCTGATCGCCATAAAGGCGCCGTCGTCGTGACAATATGGGCTGCCTGGCACCACCCAGATGGCATCGAAATCTTGCAGGACATCGGGGGAGGTCAGGGTTTCGGTCGGTAGCCACTGGGGCTGCACGTCGATGTCGAGATGGGCGGCGGTGAGCTGGAGCGCCACGGGGATGGCCTGATGGGCCACGGCTTGCGGGTTGTAATCACCGACCAGAGCAATGCGGACTTGAGCTTTCATCATTTCCTTTCCTGTGCGGGTAAAGAAGGAGATTACAGGAAAGCGACATGTTGAGCCGCAGATTTTTTAAACGCGGCGCACAAAAAAGCCCGGCGTCGGCCGGGCTGGAAAACGGGGCTCAGTACAGCGACGGCGCGCCGACTGGCCGGGTTTTGAAGCGGCGATGTAGCCACAGATATTGCTCCGGCGCCCGCATGATCTCTTTCTCGATCACTTTGTTCATATAAGCCGCCGCCGCCTGTTCGTCGCTGAGCGGGTAGTCTTCCAGGGCCGGCTGGATCAGCAGGTCGTAGCCGCGGCCGCCTTCACGGCGGATCAGCACCACCGGCACCAGCGCCGGGTTGGCCATGCGCGCCAGCATGAAGGTGCCGCTGGTGGTGGCGGCCTGATCGACGGCGAACAGCGGCGCGAATACGCTGCCGCGCGGGCCGTAATCTTGATCCGGCGCGAACCAGACCGCCTCACCGCGCTTGAGTGCGTGCACCATGCCGCGCAGATCCTTGCGATCGATCATCGCCTTGTTGGAGCGCATGCGGCCCTTGGTTTGCGCCCACTCCATCGCCTTGTTGTTGTGCGGGCGGTACATCGCCATCATCGGCTGGCACAGGCCCATTGCCCGGCCGCCCAGCTCAAGCGACATAAAGTGCACGCCGATCACCAGCACGCCGCGGTCGTCACGCTGCGCCATTTTGAGGTGGTTGATGCCGGAGACGTTAAACCAGCGCTTAACGCGTTTATCCGACCAGAACCAGGCCATGCCGGTTTCCAGCAGGCCCATGCCGAGGGACTCAAAGTTGCCCACTACTTTACGCTCGCGCTGCGCTTCGCCCATCTCGGGGAAGCACAGTTCGAGGTTGCGGCGGGTGATGGCGACGCGACGCTTAAGAAAGCGCATCGAGGTGCGCCCCATCCATACGCCAAGGCGGTTAAGCAGCGGGTAGGGGAGTTGCACCAGCAGGAACAACAGGGCCAGACCGAACCAGGTCAGCCAGTAGCGCGGGTGCAGCAAGGAAAGTTGAAATCTCTTTTGGCGTTTCATAGCAGCTCGTTTATGCGTTAGGGGGGTAGCAACCTGTAGCGCATAAAGGATCCACTCGATAGCGATACAACGACTCAGACACCCGGGGACGGCCAGGGTTTAGTCAGAATTCCATAATTGACTAAACATTTACATTCGAAGGGCGGTTTGCGCTGCTATCAGGCTTCGGAGGGATAGCTGTTGGCCAGCGGAGGCGGCTCTAGGAATGCGTATGTTAACACAGGGTACGGGGTTCAGAGGAAGAGAGGCATGCGAATATTCTCATTCGCATTGCCTCTGGATTGACGATTGGCGACGGTTTACAGGCTGGGGAGGATGATGGCGGCGAAAATGGCGGCGATCACCAGCCATTTCAGCAGGTAGTAACCGCGGCGATTACGCGCCTTCAGGCGCTGGCCGGCGTCGCGCACCGCGTTGACGTATTTGAAGATGCGGTTGATGCCGCCGGTGCGGTCCTGATCGTCGTTCGGCGAACTGGCCGCCGACATCAGCGTAGCGCCGACCCAGTGGTTGACCGCCTGCGCCCAGCGCCATTTCATTGGCCGCTCGACGTCGCAAAACAGAATGATGCGCGTCTGGTCGGTGGCGTTTTGCGCCCAGTGCACGTAGGTTTCGTCGAAGATCACCGCTTGGCCGTCGCGCCAGCTGTGCTGCTCGCCGTCCACTTCGATGAAGCAGCGATCGTCGTTAGGCGTCATCAGCCCCAGGTGGTAGCGCACCGAGCCGGCGTAAGGATCGCGGTGTTTACCCAAATGGCTGCCGGGCGGCAGCTCGGCGAACATCGCCGCCTTGACCGATGGGATGCGGTTGAGCAGCTCGACGGTTTTCGGGCACAGCGTTTGCGCCGAAGGGTGGCTGTCGCTGTACCATTTCAGATAGAAACGTTTCCAGCCGCGTTTGAAGAAGGTGTTGAAGCCGGCGTCGTTGTGCGACTGCGCCTTTTTGATGTGATCCTGCAAACGCACGGCTTCCTCGCGGATCACCTGCCAGTTGTCGGTCAGCGTTTGCAGCTCCGGGAAGCCTTTTTCGTCGAAATAGGGCTGTTTGGCGGGCAAACGCGAGAAACCGGTCATAAACATGTTGATCGGCCCCATAAACGTGGAGTGATCGAACAGCTGACGGGTAAGCTTTTGTTTCTCTTTGCCGCGGGAGTGTGCGTAGAGGAAGCTGATGATAAAAATGCCGATAATGATCGCGGCAACCATAGAATCCATCCCTGTTGGAGCTTGTTAAAAATTCGTACAAATTATAGTTTTATGACAGGAAAAATTTAACTTTTTCGTGCGCTTTCCCTGCGTGTGCTGCTTGTTGGCATAAAAAATCAATAAAATGATTTGTAATGAAATTTTATATCGATTTTTTTGGTTTTAGTCCTATTCTTAAATCGTTCAAGGGGTGTTTCATGCCATCTTGTTTCATGACGAATGGCACGTATCTGAGAAAAGAGGGACTTATGAAAAAATCAATCATTGCCTTGTCTGCACTGCTGCTCGCCTCCCCGGTGTTCGCTGCTGAAACCGCGACCGACACCGCCGCTCACGCCAGCAACGAAGTTGTCGCCGAGGCGCACAAAGGGGCGGATACCGCCAAAGAAAAGCTGCACCAGTCTCAGGACAAGGGTGAAGAGCTGAAGCTGAAAGCCAAGCATGCCGCCGAAGGCAAGAGCGACAGCGTCGGCAGCAAAGTGAGCGAAGGTTCGCAAAAGGCCTGGCACTCCACCAAACAGGGATCGGAGAAGGCTTGGGACAAGACCAAGCAAGGGGCGGAAAGCCTCAAGAACAAAGTGACCGAGTAAGGTCTCCGCTTTACCCCAAGGGCCGCGCTGCGGCCTTTTTTATTGCCTGCAATCCAGAGCCGATGCCCCGCTTTGTCGCCCCGATTAAAACGTGAGAGTATTCTCCATCTATTGGCTATTGGCGGCTCAATCGTAAGCAAGAAGGAAGCGCTATGAAATCCCACTGGATAAGGCGTTTATTGACACCCCCACCAGCCTGGACAGGCAGAGCATCGGTTATCTTGGGCCTGCTGGTGTTTGTGGTGTTGAGCGGGCTGGATAGCCTGGGCGTGGATTTGGACGGGTGGAAACGCTACGTGATGATCGCGGGCGTGGCGGGTATTTGCTATTTCTTTGCCGGATATATTGATAAGCGCATTCCGCGCAAATCCTCGCCAATGTAGGCACAAGTCAGAAAAAGAAAAAGGCGCTTATCAAATGAGATAAAGCGCCTTTTCAACACGTTAACTGACTAGTATCAGTTCATGCCGTATTTTTTCAGCTTCTTGCGCAGCGTGCCGCGGTTGATGCCCATCATCAGGGCTGCGCGGGTCTGGTTGCCACGGGTGTATTGCATCACCATGTCCAACAGTGGCTGTTCAACTTCAGCCAGTACCAGCTCATACAGGTCATTTACGTCTTGACCGTTCAGTTGAGCAAAATAGTTCTTCAGTGCTTGTTTAACCGAGTCACGCAGAGGCTTTTGAGTCACCTGATCTTGTGAGTTAACGGTAGAAACGGTCAGTACGTCAGAATTTACGCGTTGTTCGAACATAGTTCTGTCAGCTCTTTTTTTACGCTAAGATTTTCGAAATATGCCTCCAACGCCTCCAGCTGTTCGCTGGCATCCTCTATGGCGTTGAATGTGCGCCGAAACTGGTCATTCGGAGCGTGTTCCTGGAGATACCAGGACACGTGCTTACGAGCAATCCGGAATCCCTTGCCTTGGCCATAGAAGCCGTGCAATTCCCGAATGTGCCCAATCAACAAGCGCTTCACCTCGCCAAGCGGCAGCGGCGGCAGCAACTCCCCAGTGTCCAGATAATGCTGGATTTCCCGGAAGATCCAGGGTCTCCCCTGAGCAGCGCGGCCTATCATCAGGGCATCAGCCCCGGTGTAGTCGAGCACTGCTCTGGCTTTATGCGGGTCAGTAATATCCCCATTCGCGATAATCGGAATGGAAACACTCTGCTTAACTGCCCGAATGCTGTCGTATTCCGCGTCGCCGTTAAACAGACAGGCGCGGGTTCGGCCGTGAATCGTCAGGGCCTGAATACCACAGTCTTCGGCCAGTTGGGCAATCTCTACACAGTTACGGTGCTCTGGCGCCCAGCCGGTGCGAATCTTCAGCGTTACCGGCACATCCACTGCGTCAACCACCGCGTGGAGGATCCGTTTTACCAGATCCGGGTACTGCAACAAGGCGGACCCGGCAAGCTTCCGGTTCACTTTTTTGGCCGGGCATCCCATATTGATGTCGATGATCTGCGCGCCGCTGGCCACGTTGATACGCGCGGCGGCGGCCATATCATCAGGATCGCATCCGGCAATCTGCACGGAGCGGATCCCTGGTTCATCGCTATGCACCATACGCAGACGCGACTTATCCGTCCGCCACACCTCCGGGTTGGAGGAGAGCATTTCGGATACAGCCATCCCAGCACCCATTGCATGACAGAGGGTTCTGAACGGGCGATCTGTAATACCGGCCATCGGGGCCGCAATCAGGCAATTAGTAAGCTGGTGGTGTCCAATGCGCATAGACAAAGAGTGACCATACTGTGTCCGCAAGGGCGCGTATATTACGCATTTTTGCGCCGAGATGAAAGGCCAAACTTTAACCAATTGGCTCGCTATTAGGGCAAAAAATGCGCTGCACAGTGATTCATAAAAATATTGTATATATTTTACAATGAGTTGACGAAAAGTGCTTATTTTGTGTGCGGTAAAATATTCGCCTTTGCGCAGGATATTATCTGCATTCGCCCGCTATTTTTGCCGGGATAACCTGCCTGGAAGGCGCATTGTCAGGGCGATCCATCGTTGAAAGGCAAAAAATTGCATAAAATTTTGTCTTGCCCGTGGGGCGATCGCCGGACAAAAAAAATCCACCGGCGCGGGGCCGGTGGATGAGGGAGCAATATACCGTGACGCTTACTTACGGCGGCCGGTGATGCGGCACCACTCTTCACGCTCGGCGACCGGATCGAGCGTGAACTTCTCTTCGTAGGCTTGTGCAACGCTGCTCGCCTGGCTGGCCAGCACGCCGGACAGCCCCAAATGACCGCCGGCCTTCGGCAGGCAACCGATCAGCGGCGCCAGTTCGCGCAGCGGGCCGGCGAGGATGTTGGCGACCACCACGTCCGCCAGCAGGTCCGCCGGCTGGTCTTTCGGCAGATACAGCTCCAGACGCTCTGAGACGCCGTTACGCTGCGCGTTGTCGCGGCTGGCCTGAATGGCCTGGGGATCGATGTCGATGCCGATAGCGCGCGCCGCACCCAGCTTCAGCGCGGCGATCGCCAGGATGCCTGAACCGCAGCCGAAATCGATGACGGTTTTGCCGGCCAGATCGAGGCCGTCCAGCCACTGCAGACACAGCGCGGTGGTCGGGTGGGTGCCGGTGCCGAACGCCAGGCCCGGATCGAGCATCACGTTGACCGCGTCGGGATCCGGCACGTCGCGCCAGCTCGGGCAGATCCACAAGCGCTCGCCGAAGCGCATCGGGTGGAAGTTGTCCATCCATTCGCGCTCCCAGTCCTTGTCTTCCAGCTGCTCTATCTTGTGGCGGAAACCGGCGCCCAGCAGCGGGTGCTGTTCCAGCATCGCCACCACCTCGGTCATATCGGTTTCCGCGTCGTACAGGCCGATCACATCGGTATCGCCCCACAGCAGGGTTTCACCCGGCAGCGGCTCGAACACCGGGTTATCGTGGGTGTCCTGGAAGGTCACCGACACGGCGCTGCTTTCCACCAGCGCGTCGCTCAGGTCTTCCGCCTGGCTGCCGGTGGTGTTCAGTTTGAGTTGGATCCAAGGCATAGCAATTCTCTTCAAGAGGGTAATGATGACGCCGCCCGGCGCTTTTCGCCGACGACGTTACCGAGATAAAACGCCAACAGGCTGAGCAACAGCGAAGGCACGATAGGATGCAGCCCCGCCGGTTGCAGGTTGAAGCTGGCCAATAGCGTATAGCATACCGCACCCGACACCATTGAGCTAAGCGCTCCCTGAGCATTGGCGCGTTCCCAATACAGGCCCAGCACCAGCGGCCACAGGAAGACCGCCTCCAGCCCGCCGAAAGCCAGCAGGTTGAGCCAGATGATCATCTCCGGCGGGCGCCAGGCCGCCAGCAGCACCAGCAGGCCGAGGATCAGCGTGGTCAGGCTGGAGAAGCGCTTGATCAGCCGCTCGTTGTGGATCTGCTGCGGCCGCACGCCAAGGTAGAGATCCTTGATGATGGTGGCGGAGGATTGCAGCAACTGGGCGTTGATGGTCGACATGATCGCCGCCATCGGCGCCGCCAAAAAGATCCCGGCGGCGTACGGCGGCAGCACGGTGATCATCAGCGTCGGGATCACCTGGTCGGGGATCTTGAGATCCGGCAACACCGCGCGGCCGAGCGCGCCGGCCAGGTGCATGCCGAACATCAGCACCGCCACCACCACGGTGCCGAGCAGAATGCCGCGATGCACCGCCTTGCTGTCCTTGTAGGAGATGCAGCGCACGGCGGTGTGCGGCAGGCCGATCACCCCGAAGCACACCAGGATCCAGAATGACGCCATAAACGGCAGGCTGAGGATCTGATCGCCGCCCTGCGGCGACACCAGCGCCGGATCGATCTGCTGCAGTTTGCTCACTGCGCTGTCCAGTCCGCCAGCGGCATGGATCACGGCCACCAGCAGCAGCACGGTGCCGAGCAGCATCACCAGCCCCTGCATGGCGTCGTTCAGCACGCTGGCGCGGAAGCCGCCGAAGGCGGTGTACAGCGCGATGCTGATGCCGAAGATCAACAGGCCGGTGTCGTAAGGAATGCCGGCGGCGGTCTCCAGCAGGCGTGCGCCGCCGATGAACTGCACCGTCATGGCGCCGAGGAACGCCACCAGCAGGCTGAGGCTGGCCAGCCACACCAGCAGGCGGCTTTGGTAGCGGCCATACAGCATGTCATTGAGAGTAATGGCGTTGTAGCGCCGCGCCAGGATGGCGAATTTCTTGCCCAGCACGCCGAGCGACAGCCACACCGCCGGCAGTTGGATCATCGCCAGCAGCACCCAGCCCAGGCCGTATTTGTAGGCGGCGCCGGGCCCGCCGATAAACGAACTGGCGCTGATGTAGGTGGCGGTCAGGGTCATCGCCAGCACAAAGCCGCCCATCGAGCGGTTGCCGAGGAAATATTCGCTGAGGAAGTTTCCGTTCTGGCGGCGTCGATAGGCGTACACCGACAGGCCGAACACCAGCAACAGGTAGGCGACCAGCGGCAGGATCACTTCAGTTTGCATCGCGGTCCTCCAGCGAAATGTCGCGGAACACCGTGCGCACCATCAGCCAGCACAGGCCGATGAACAGCAGCGGCACCAGCAGGCAGGCCATTTCGAACCAGTGCGGCAGGCCGGTGACGCCGATGGCGCTGTCCGGCAGGTAGGCCGCCAGCCCCCAGGCCAGCAGGTAGAGCAGCGTCAGCCCCAGCGCCCAGCGCGCTTCGCGGTGCGCCTGAATAAAGCGTTTGTCCATCAGTGTCCCCCATAGGTTTACGATGATGGCTTGTGACAAGAACAGATGAAGGAACAGGATTGTACGGAATGTGCGGCGTTTGGCTAATAAATTATTTACCTTTCCGGTGAACGCAACGGGGCGATGGAAAGAAAAGAGGGGGGTAAATATATAAATTTTTACCGGTTTACTTCGATAAGAAAATAATTAAAGAGAATGGGAAAGGAATGGGTTTTATATTGGTTGGCGCAACCGGAATCGAACCAGGTGACCTCTGTGAAGTATGACACAGCGCTCTACCACTGAGCTACACGCCTGCAATAAACAAATTTATAACATCTCCTAATCATTCATGTAAATAGATTTCTTTTATTTTTTTGGCATTAAATAAATCGTTCGATTAAATAATGACCCGCATATCCTTCGCTATTTATTTACTGTGATTAATATCACGATAAAGCCGCCCCGTTAATACGTTTAAACAAGGGCGGCGTTAATTAGCGGGTTAACAATATCACGCGGTTATCGTTCTTTTCTCAGATATTCTTTCCGAAATAGTATAAAGAACGATGACGCCGATGCATAAAAAGAACATCACGGCATACAGGGCGCCACCGCCACCTTGTTTTAACAGCAAACCGCCGACAAAAGGGGCGAGCGCCAGGCCAAATTCGTAAAACGTGGCGGCACCGAAGTAAGCCCCTTTTAGGTTAGCCGGCGCCATACGATCAATTTGTATATTGAGCGTAGGGAACAGGATGACTTCGCCGAGGCTGAGCAGGAACATGGCGACCAACCACAGCACCCAGCTTTCACTGGAAACCAGCAGGAAGACAATTTGTGAAAGCGCGAGAAAGAACACGCCCAGGCTGGTTTTCAGTGCCAATGACATGCGACGGGTAAAGCGCTCGGTGAAATACTGCAGCGTTATCACCGTGGCTGCATTGATGAATATCAGCACGCTGAGCAGGTATTCGGGGTTGTACACCTGGCTGATCATGAGGTATTGCGGCAGCGTCACGTCGATCTGCCCGTAGACCAGCATCACCAAAATGTTGGCGACTACCAACACCTTGAACGCCTGATCGTTCCAGATAATCCGCAAAGAGCCAATGAACGAGAAGGTGGCGTTGCGCGTTTCTTTATCGTGCCCCGCTTTGAATACCGCGAGCACCAGCAGCAAATAGCAAAGGAACGACAATGCGGTGACGAAGAAGGTGGCTTTCTGCGCCGTCAGCCCGAGAGCGACACCCACTAATGGGCCTACGGCTGCGCCCACGTTCATCAGGAAGTAGCGGATGTTCAACGCGCGTTCTCGCTCTTGCCTGTCATGGAGAATATCGCCGATCACCGCTTTGCTGGCGGGTTCGATCAATGAGCGCGAAATGCCATTGAGTAAAATACCGACAAAATACCACGCCGGTGAGTTGGCCAACGCAAGTACGCTAAATGAAATGATAGCGGCAATTGCACCGAGAATAATCAACGTGCGACGGCCATATTTGTCTGATGCGCCACCGAAGAGATAGCCGAAAGAAATAGACACGATAAGTGATACGCTCATCATGACGCCGATTTCCACCGGCGTCATCGCGTAGTTATTTCTCATGAGAATGGTAATGAATGGCCAAATCATGAAAAAGCAGGCGCGCGTCAAAAACGTCCCGATAAAGATAACCCATATTTCTTTTGGGAAATAAGGGATGAATGTTGACCTCAAGGCGGTTTCTCCTTAAATGTTGCTCGTCGTCTGTTGAACCGAGTGTATTACACCTTTTCCAAACTTTCCTTTTCCCATCGGTTAGCCAGAGTGAGTAACGGCGTCACTCCGGTTTCTCTAATCCTCGCGATGAGATTTTTCCGCTGCTCGAAGATAACCGGATGCGGGCTGATGCCTTGAATAATCGCGGCGACAGTCGCCGAGACTGGCGCGCTATGCGCCAGCGTTGGAATCGCCAGAACGTTCATGCAGTATTCGAACATGGAATCGACGGAGTTCAATTTACCCAACATCAAGAACGTCATTTCATCTCCGACGAGGGTAGCGCCAAGGCTGTCGAATATCATTTTGACTTGCGCCACGGGCTTCTCTTTCAGATGGAAACTGAGCAGTGCGCGGAACTGGTCGCGATTCAGACGGCCCTGTTTCATCTCGTCATTCAGCATGGCGAGTGCCTGGCGTACATAATTTTCCTCTTCGTTGAACAGATCTGCCGAAGCGCAGCGGAAATGCTGTTTGAGGAAATACCAGTGAAAGACATATTTGCCGTCGAATTCAAGGCGAACAACGTTGGTGAAGTCTTCCAGATCGTGCCGTTCCGGGTGGAAGTCGCTGAGATCGCAACGAATATCGATGCCGGAAGAGGAGGCGATTCGGCGGCAAATGGTGGTGATATCAGCTTCGCCCAATAGCGCTTGCAGCATATGCTGCATGTTGTTGCCGCCGGCGGCCAACTCGCAATAGGCGTCTTTACCTGGCGTCAGGTATTTGATTCGGTTGTCGCGCGCATTGAGTGATGAGGCAATTTCAGCCCACTGGTTATGTACTTCCTGGCTTCTGATCGTTTCCAAACGAGGGTTTTTTTCATAGAACGCGATGACGCGCGGATCGACAGCCAGGCCGCTGCGTTTGAGTATTCCGGCGTCAAGCTGCGCGCTTGCTTGGTTTTTCACCAGGACATTGATGAAGTTGCGCAGCGAACTCTCCCCGCAATCTGAGAACGAGACGTCAGAATCCGGCGCGGGGCGGCAGGTTTTGGTGATGCACAGCGGCGGAAAATAGCGGCCGTACACTTCGCGATCGTAATAGTCATGGCAGCGATCGGGGAAGTGCGTCTCGCCCGTCGCCGTTTCGCCGAACAGCTCCCCGCTCAGTTCCCGCAGTTGCTGCATGTAGGCGGTCAATTTGCCGAAGTTACCCTTGCATTTCAGCCACAGCGCCGCGTTGAGCAAATGAAACACCTCTCTGTCGTGCTCGGCGGTGCGGCTGGCCGCGATCAGTAAACGACATAAATTGTGCAACTCGGCCAGCAAGCTGTCGCGATCGGCACAGTGGATACCGACGTAATCCTGCACACGTCGCGGCAGATAGCGGTGATACTTGTTGAAAGGCAGATGCAATGCAATGAAGTCAGCGCTGAATCCCTCGGTTTGCAGCCGTGCGACGGTGCTTTCGGTAAAATTTTCCGCCAGCATGCTGGCGCGCAAGGTGGCTTCATCTTTTTGCTGGCGGGCATGTTCGACGGCGGCCTGCGCGTTTTGCCAGGCGGGGAACAGGCCGGCTTGATGCACGGCTTCTTGCTGCGCCGCATTCAGGTGTGCTTCCAGCTCGGTGATTTCGGCATTGAGCGCCAGCAGCTGCGCCTCTTTATTCTCAGCAGCGCTCTTGCCCAGCGTTTTTTTGCCGGCTTTGAGCGCGGCGATCGCGGCTCGACATTGTTGGATCGGCACCTGCTGCGCTTTAACGGCGTTTTCCGCCTGTTGCAGGATCTGATTCAGCGCTTTTTCTTGCGCTTTCAAATGGGCGCCGAGGGAGAGCGCTTCGCGTTCTGCGGCTGCGATCTGCGCTTTTGTGTCCTCGAACTGTTGCAGTACGCTGTCGCAAAGCCGGCGTATTTGCACAGAAAGCCGATGTTGCTGCTCAATGGCAGCGTGAAAGTCCGTTTCATCTCGTACATGCTGATATAACGAGGCGATATCATTGTCGGTGAAACGCGGGCTGCTCATGAAAGCCACCAGCCGTGCAAGGGTAGAGGGGGAAAACCAGGTGAACGGATTCTTCACCTCTTTGCTTACGTCAAACTCGACCAGGTCAGTACGGTAGAACAACGCGCGCGCCACCTGGCCGATCGGGTGTTCGGCGCCAAGAAAACGGTAATACTTTTCCGCGAGTTCGTTGTTGCACCAGAGCACCCCGTACAGTGGCGAAAGAAAACGATACTCAGGGCGTAACGGCATGTAGAGATCGCGGAAAATCTGTCTGGTTTGATCGGTCGTCATCAGCTAAAACCTTGGATGATGTTTTTTAACTTGAGCGCTGCCTGGTGGATTTGTTGTTGCTCATCCTGATTGGGCATCAGCGACAGCGGCGTAAAGACGCCGTCGCGCAGAGCCAGCGGCCAGGACATGAACACGCCCAGTTCCGGCAGCCAGACCGAACCGCAGCAGGGGGTTTCGTCCCGTTGGATGATGCGCTCAAGCAAGATAAGAATGGAGGCGGCCGGGCCATATTTAGGAGGGCGCCGCATTTTGTGAAATATGTCCAACCCTTGATTGCGGGTATCGGTGACGATTTGCGCCAGCGCCTGCGCCGAAAGTAGCTGGTTCAGCGGTCCCTCGTCGGTTGTTACCTGGCTGAGCAAGGGCACCAGCCCGGCGCCGTGCTCGCCGCAGACTGTCAGGCTACGCGCGTCGATGCGCTGCATGTCGATCCCGGAAATGCGGCAGATGCTTTTCAGCAGCCTGGCGGTGTTGTGCGCGGCGCCGATGCCTATCACCCGGCAGCGAGAATCGAGCAGGATTTTATCGATGTAATAGCTGATGCTATCCACCGGATTGACCGCATTGATGATGTGACAGCCGGGAGCAATGAAGGGTTTGGCTCGGCTAAAAATGGCCTCACTGAGCCGTACGTGATCGTCCAGCAACGCCTGGCGATCATGCATCGGAAAGGTTGAAGGCACGCCATAGCAACAGAGGATCACGTCAGCCCCGTCGATGTGGCGGTAGTCATCCGTCACAACAATCTTGGGTAAAGACGTTCGGTTATGGCGTGAGAAGAGCGCTTCCGCCAGCAGGCCATCAAGAATATCTTCGCAAACGGCTGAATACTTTTCGGTATTTCGGCAGATGATCACGACTTCATTGACGCTGCCACGTCGCTCGGTCGTACTTAACAGCGCGTTTAGCGTCTCTTGCCCAATGCCGCCGAATCCCAATAAAACAATTTTCATGACCGCTCCTGATGACCTGCCCGGCTTATGCTTCGATCAGTTCGGCCAGTCTTGCATACTGCTTCTCAACCATACTCCACCCTTTATCGAGTACGGCTTTGACACGCTGGAATTGTTCTTCGGTCATCCCCTTGAAGAACGCTTTATCCACTTCCTGATGATCGCCATCGAATTCGGAGTGATCCTCGAAATGGTTCTGTTTGCTCGGATCGAACACGTGTTTGATGTTGTTATAGAACACGAAAGCCGAACCTTCGATGACAAAGTGCACCAGGATAGCCTGTTCCAGATTATCCAGCGTGATCATCTGGTGGTTGAACCAGATGCACAGCGCTTCAAAGATCGCGTCTTCGCGAACCTGGAGGTTGTCGCGGCTGTTGCGCAGCACCTCGTCATGGCCGAATTCTTCTTTCAGATGTTCACTGAAGAAACGCGAGAAGCGAACGTCTTCACACAGTGCGCTACGCAGCAGCACCATTTTTTGGAACTGATCGGACAGGATCTGCAGGTAGTCCAGGAACAAGGATTTTTTCGCCTCGGAGAACGTTTTATCCTTGGCGAATGCGGTAAAGATCGGGTTGTCCTGGTAGCGCTCGATGTAGCGGGCGTTATGCGCTTTAAGCTGATGGTAGTAAGCGTAGGGATCTTGATCGAAAGTCACCAGCGGCTTGCTGGGATCTTCATAGAGCCCGCGCTCCTCAAACTGGATTGACAACCCCCAGTAGCCGTTGTCGCCCGCGCCGATGAAGCCGTGATCCGCGCCTGGCGGAATGCAGATGACATCGCCTGGAACGGCCCGGCGGTCAACGCCGTCTCCCAGCAGGATCGCTTCCCCTTCACAAATGATATACAGCGAAGATATTGGATGAACATGCACATCCAGCTTTTCGTTTTTCGCCAGACGCACCCAGCTTACAGCCAGGCGTGCCCGTTCGGGAATAAAGCGGTTCATTTCCTCATTGGCGCGGAAATTCTTCACTTCGCCCAAAAGCTTCTCAATCCCGTTTTCCTTAATGCTTTTTATGGTTTCCATGTCAGCACGGTGGTACAGGGAAAACACGGGCTTACGGTCGTATTCAGTTACATGGCTCATTAAGACATTACTCATCTAAGTCAATAAAAAGGATAAATAAAAAGAGAAAAAGAGCGCGCTGCATTCGATCGACGGCGACAATAGCACGGGCTATCACTGAGCGGATGTGATCGGGGTCAAGCTTTGTAATTAATACGTTAATTTTGTTAAAGTTTATGATGTGTGAAAATGCGATGGATTGAGTTTTTTCCTTGCTAATATTTATTTTTAATCTATGAGTTAAATATTTTTTGTTTAAAAACAAATTGTTATTTTTTGCATGGTGATGTGGGTGGAAGGCTGGATGAATGTGAAGAGAAAGTTATCTATGAAGATTTGATTCTATTTTGCGCGGTTGAACGAAAAAATCAGGCGGGCGCGAGAAAAGAAAAAGGCCGGTGATTAACCGGCCTTTCGTCAGACGATGCTGCGTGGCTGCCTTAGGTTTCCTGCAGACCCAGCTTCTTCTCCAGATAGTGGATGTTGGTGCCACCGTGCTGGAAGTTTTCGTCGTTCATGATCTTCTGCTGCAGCTCAACGTTGGTTTTGATGCCATCGATGATCAGTTCAGCCAGGGCGTTTTTCATGCGGGCGATCGCCACGTCACGGTTTTCGCCGAAGGTGATCAGTTTGCCGATCATGGAGTCATAGTACGGCGGTACGGTATAACCGGCGTAGATATGAGATTCCCAACGCACGCCGAAACCGCCTGGCGCGTGGAAGCGGGTGATCTTGCCCGGGCTCGGCAGGAAGGTGTTCGGATCTTCGGCGTTGATGCGGCATTCTACCGCGTGGCCGTGGATCTTCACTTCTTCCTGTTTGATCGACAGCGGCTGACCGGCAGCGATGCGCAGCTGCTCTTTGATCAGATCCACGCCGGTGATCATTTCGGTAACCGGATGCTCTACCTGAATACGGGTGTTCATTTCGATGAAATAGAACTCGCCGTTTTCATACAGGAACTCGAAGGTGCCCGCACCGCGGTAGCCGATTTCCACGCAGGCTTTCGAGCAGCGCTCGCCGATGTAGCGGCGCATTTCGCTGGTGATGCCCGGTGCCGGCGCTTCTTCGACCACTTTCTGGTGGCGGCGCTGCATGGAGCAGTCGCGCTCGGCCAGATAGATGGCGTTGCCCTGGCCGTCGGCCAATACCTGAATCTCGATGTGACGCGGATTCTCCAGGTATTTTTCCATGTACACCATGTCGTTGTTGAAAGCCGCTTTGGCTTCCGCTTTCGTCATGTTGATGGACTGCTCAAGGTCTTTGTCGCTGCGCACCACGCGCATGCCGCGACCGCCGCCGCCGCCGGAGGCCTTGATGATCACCGGATAACCGATGCGCTTGGCGAAGGCACGGTTTTTATCCATGTCGTCGGTCAGCGGGCCGTCGGAGCCCGGCACGCATGGCACGCCGGCTTTTTTCATGGCGTTGATCGCGGAAACCTTGTCGCCCATCAGGCGGATGGTTTCGGCTTTCGGGCCGATGAAGATGAAACCGGAGCGTTCAACCTGCTCGGCGAAGTCGGCGTTCTCGGACAGGAAGCCGTAGCCCGGGTGGATCGCCACCGCGCCGGTAATTTCCGCCGCCGAGATGATGGCCGGGATGTTCAGGTAGCTTTTTACCGATGGCGCAGGACCGATGCAGACGGTCTCGTCGGCCAGCAGCACGTGTTTCAGATCGCGGTCGGCCGCGGAGTGAACCGCAACGGTCTTGATGCCCAGTTCTTTACAGGCACGCAGGATGCGAAGCGCGATCTCGCCGCGGTTGGCGATAACAATTTTATCAAGCATGGGGGCGCCTCGTTATTCGATGACGACCAGCGGCTCGTCATATTCGACCGGCTGGCCGTTTTCCACCAGGATGGCTTTCACGACGCCGGACTTGTCCGCTTCGATCTGGTTCATCATTTTCATGGCTTCAACGATGCACAGGGTATCGCCGGCGTTCACTTTCTGACCCACTTCCACGAAGGCTTTCGCGTCCGGGCTTGGGGTGCGGTAGAAGGTGCCTACCATTGGGGAACGAACGACGTGGCCACTCACGGCCGCCGGTGCTGCAGGGGTTTCTGCCGCAGGCGCGGTGGCAACGGCGGTAGCCAGGGCTGGCTGCTGCTGTGCCGGCATCGCGTAAGCCTGCTGCATGACGGGATAAGCCTGCGCCGGTGCGGCACGGCTGATGCGAACCGATTCTTCGCCTTCAGAGATTTCCAGTTCAGAAATGCCTGATTCTTCAACCAGTTCGATCAGTTTCTTGATTTTACGAATATCCATGAGTGTGATTCCGTACTCTTTTTGTGGAGCAATTAGTGGGTTTTCGACAGACGGTTAACCGCTGCCTGTAAAGCGAAAGCGTAGCCATCCGCGCCGAGGCCGCAAATCACGCCTACCGCTACGTCTGAGAGATAAGAGTGATGGCGGAAAGGTTCGCGGGCGTGCACGTTGGACAGGTGGATCTCGATGAACGGGATCTGCACCGCCAGCAACGCATCGCGCAACGCCACGCTGGTGTGCGTGAACGCCGCCGGGTTTATCAGAATGAAATCGGTGTTGCCGCGCGCCTGATGGATGCGATCGATCAGCTGATGCTCGGCGTTGGACTGCAGATGGCTCAGGGTAATATCCAATGCGGATGCCTGGTTTTCCAATCCGTTAACAATCTCTGTCAGCGTCGTGCTGCCGTACTTCTCCGGCTCACGCGTCCCCAGCAGATTGAGATTGGGGCCGTTCAGAAGCAAAATGTGAAACTTATCCGCCATTGTGCTGGTATCTCCGGCAATAAAACCATCATCGTAGAAAATAACCCGATGTTACCGATTTGTCACCTGTTAAGGGGCAAATTCACCCTGAGAACAGAAACAAGGTCGGGCATTATAACGATATCGTAGCAATTCGCAGCTAAATACTGGTCTTATCAGCGAAGATATTCAACCCCAAATCGACCAACTCGGGGTTCCGTGACAGGAATATGAGCGCTGGAACACAGAAAAAGTTCCCGCCGGCGGCGTGCGTTTTTCAACGACAATAACGCGCGCCGCCGCGCGATTCAGCGCCACCAGGCGCGGAATTTCTTGTAGCGCAGGCCCAACAGCGCCACCGCCAGCAGCGCGTAAATGAACGGCTGGGGGGAAAAGGTTTTGACCGACCACAGGTAGTGGATGGGGGCGAGGATCGCCGCCAGATAGACGAAGTTGTGCAACGTTTGCCATTTGGCGCCCAGTTTGCGCATTGCCCACAGCGTCGAGGTGGCCGCCAGCGCCAGCAGGATCAGCCAGGTGAGGATGCCGAGCGTCAGATAAGGACGGTTCACCAGCTCGCTGCCCAGCAGGCCGAGATTGCTCAGCCCCAGCTCCAGCGTGGAGTAGCTTATCAGGTGCAGCGTGCCCCAGGCAAAACACCACAGCCCTACCAGACGGCGGCAGCGGATCAGCAGCGGCTGGCGGGCGTAGCGCGCCAGCGGGGCGATCATCAGCGTGACCAGCAGCAGTTTCAGCGTCATCCTGCCGGTAAAATGCTGGATGTCCTTGGACGGATCGGCGCTGAACCAGCCTTGATCCACTGCCAGTACCAGCCAGAGAAAGGGCAAAAACGCCGCCAGATGCAGGGCGGCTTTCAGCCATTTGATGTGAACAGGCGTCAGGCGCACTTAGAAATTCTCCCGCAGATCCATGCCGCGATACAGCGACGCCACCTGATCGGCATAGCCGTTGAACAGCAGCGTCGGTTGGCGTTTGACGTCGAGAATGCCGCCGGAGCCGATGAAGCGCTCGGTGGCCTGCGACCAGCGCGGATGATCGACGTGCGGATTCACGTTGGCGTAAAAACCGTACTCGTTCGGCGCGGATTGGTTCCAGGTGGTCGGCGGCTGATCGCGCACCAAGCGGATATGCACGATCGATTTGATGCCTTTGAAGCCGTATTTCCACGGCGTGATCAGTCGCAGCGGCGCGCCGTTTTGCGGCGGCAGGGTTTTGCCGTACACGCCGACGGTCAACAGCGCCAGCGGATGCATCGCCTCGTCCAGCCGCAGCCCTTCGACGTAGGGATATTTCAGGCCGCCGCCGATAAAGCGATCTTTCTGGCCGGGCATCTGCTCCGGATCGTACAGCGTCTGGAAGGCTACGTAACGCGCGTTGCTGTTCGGTTCGGCCAGCTTGAGAAGCTTGCCCAGCTCGAAACCGATCCACGGCACCACCATCGACCAGGCCTCGACGCAGCGCATGCGGTAAATGCGCTGCTCCAGCGGGAAACGCTTCATCAGATCGTCGATATCCAGCGTTATCGGTTTCGCCACTTCGCCGTCGATGCGCACTTTCCAGCCTTCGGTTTTCAGCCCGCCGGCGTTGGCGGCCGGATCGGCTTTGTCGAGGCCGAACTCATAGAAGTTGTTGTAGCCGGTCACCTTGTCTTCCGGCGTCATCGCCAGCTGCGCCTGCCAGGCGGCCGGTTTGCTGAATGCCAGCGCTTTGCCCGGCGGCGCCTTGGGGCGATCGTTGCCCTTGAACCACGACAGCAGGTCCGCCCGCGCGCCGGTAGGCAGCGCCAGCGTAGCGGCGCTGATGCCGAGCGCCTGCAGCACCTTGCGCCGCTGGTGGAACACGCTCTCCGGCGTGACGTCGGCCTCGGTTAATTTCGGGTGTTTGTTCATGCTTATGTTCTCCGCGACTGATTCCCGCCGCCTGTAAGCGGCAAACGGGTCTCCATGAAATAAGCATGGCGCTAAAGCCGGCCGGAAGCGAGGGGGCGCGGGAAAATATGAAATTTCGCAGAAGCGGGAACTCCCCCCGTCGCCGAGGGGAGAAGGTCAGCGGATTTTCACCAGAGTGCGGCCGGTGATTTGGTTGTTAAGCAGCGCGGCGGCGGTGGCCGGCGCCTGCTCGAGGGCGATTTCGTGTGTGGCCTGCTGATAGAAGCTGTCCGGCAGAATGCCGGCCAGCCGTTCCCAGGCGGTTTGGCGGCGATGCAGCGGCGTATGCACTGAATCCACGCCCTGCAGGCGCACGTTGCGCAGAATGAACGGCATCACGGTGGTCGGCAACTGATAACCGCCCGCCAGGCCGCAGGCGGCGACGGTGCCGTTATAGTTCATCTGTGCCAGCACCCGCGCCAGCAGTTTGTCGCCGACGGTGTCCACCGCGCCGGCCCACAGCTGTTTCTCCAGCGGACGCGGCGTGTCGATATAGCCATCGCGCGACATCACCTCTTTGGCGCCGAGCGCTTTCAGGTACTCGGTATTGCTGTCGCGGCCGCTGATGGCGGTCACCCGGTAACCCAACGCCGCCAGCAGGGCGATGGCGGTGCTGCCCACGCCGCCGCTGGCGCCGGTGACCAGAATATCGCCGTCGTCCGGGTGCACGCCGCCTTCCTCCAACGCCATGACGCACAGCATGGCGGTAAAGCCGGCGGTGCCGATGATCATCGCCTTGCGCTCATCCAGGCCGTTCGGCAGCGGCACCAGCCACTCACCGGAGACGCGCGCCTGCTCGGCCAGGCCGCCCCAGTGGTGTTCGCCCACGCCCCAGCCGGTGAGCACCACGCTTTGCCCCTCTTTGAAGCGATCGTCGCGGCTGTGGCGCACGGTGCCGGCCAAATCGATGCCCGGCACCATCGGGAAGTTGCGCACGATCTTGCCTTTGCCGGTGATCGCCAGCGCATCCTTATAATTTAGGCTGGACCAGTTGATGTCGACGGTGACATCGCCTTCCGGCAACCGATCGCTGCCGATATCTTTGATATGAGCCAGAGTTTGGTCGTCTTGTTGTTCCAATAACAGTGCACGCATGTCACTCTTCCTCTCGTTTACACTTTTCTATCAATGGCTGAATCACATTTATTTGACTATATGCATAATAAGCGGCCCAAGTCCTGATAAAGGACAAAAACGGCGCTTGCAGGTTTTATTCCTCGGCAAGGCTTGTTAGGGTTGGACGGCTCCTTTTGGCTACAGGGGCACACTCACTTAACCATAGCGGACAAGGCACAGGGATGCGATTTACCACCAAACTCTCTGCATTGATCACTCTGTTGGTCGCACTGGCGATGTTTTTGATGCTGATGGGATGCTCATACAGCTTCTTTTACGTTACCCAGGATCGCCAGGAGCGCCGCTTGGATTCGCTGGTTACCACTCTCGATCAAGCCATGCTGAGCGAGCCGCCGCAGGAGCAGGAGAAATGGTTGCCCATCGTCATGCGCACGCTCGGCATCGTGTCGATCCGCATAGAGGCCGGGACCAGCCAACTGCTCGACTATAAATTGCCGACGGTCAAAAAAGAGCACTGGGATGCGCTGAACGGCTATCGTCAGGTCTCGCGCCCCCTGTTGCAGCACCCGGGCAGCACGCTGTACATCACCTACCTCGATCCCTTCGCCAGCGACGTGCGTACGCTGCAATCCACCGCCGCCGTCACGCTGTCGATTGTCGTCATGGTGGTGATTTTGCTGTTCAGCCTGCGCTGGCTGCGTGAACAGGCCGACGGCGAAGATCGTCTGGAACGCCGCGCGCGGCGCATTCTGAACGGCGAGCGTGAAAACGTCATGCAGGGCGACGTGCGTGAGTGGCCGGCCAACGTCAGCGGCGCGCTCGACCGCCTGCTGGCCGATCTGGCGGAAGCGCGGGAAGAGCGCAGCCGGGTCGATACGCTGATCCGCGCCTTCGCCGCGCAGGACGCCAAAACCGGGCTGAATAATCGCCTGTTCTTCGATAACCAATTGACCACTCAGCTGGAAGATGAAGGCTCGCACGGCATCGTGATGATGGTGCGGCTGCCCGATTTCGAGACCCTGCGCGAGACGCACGGCAGCGTGGCGGTGCAGGAGCTGATGTATTCGCTGGTCAACCTGCTATCTACCTTCGTGATGCGCTACCCGTCGGCGCTGCTGGCGCGCTACTTCCACAGCGATTTTACCGTGCTGTTGCCGCATCGAACCCTGAAGGAGGCCGACGGCATCGCTTCACAGCTGGTCAACGCCATCGATGCATTGCCTTCCACGGCGCTGATCGATCGCGAGGCCTTCCTGCACATCGGCATCGTGGCGTACCGCAGCGGTCAAACCACCGAGCAGGTGATCGACTATGCGGAGCAGGCGACGCGCCACGCTACGCTGCAGGGCGAAAACGGGTGGTATGTGTACGACAGCCAGGTGCCGGAAAAGGGGCGCGGCAGCGTCAAGTGGCGCACGCTGCTGGAACAGGTGCTGGCGCGCGGTGGCCCGCGGCTGTATCAGAAACCGGCGGTGACCGTGGAAGGCGAGGTGCACCATCGCGAGATCATGAGCCGGATCTATGACGGCACCCAGGAATTGCTGCCGGCGGAATATATGCCGCTGGTGCAGCAGCTGGGGTTGGCGGAGAGTTACGATCGCCAACAGGTGAGCCGCATCATTCCCTTGTTGGCGCAGTGGCCCGAGGAAACGCTGGCGTTTCCACTGTGCGTAGACTCGATTTTGCAGCGCTCTTTCCAGCGCTGGCTACGCGATACGCTGTTGCAATGCGAAAAAAGTCAACGTCGGCGAATTCTGATTGAACTTGCGGAGGCAGATGTGTGTCAACATATCGACCGTTTGCGTCCGGTGCTGAGGTTGCTGTCAGGGCTGGGTTGCCGCCTGGCGGTGTCCAAAGCGGGGTTAACCGTGGTCAGTACGTCCTATATCAAGTCGCTGCAGGTGGAGATCGTCAAGCTCCACCCGGGGTTGGTGCGGAGCATCGATAAGCGGGACGAAAACCAGCTGTTCGTGCAGAGTCTGACCGGCGCCTGCGCGGGTACGCGCGCGCAGGTGTTCGCCGCCAGCGTACGCACGCGCAACGAGTGGCAGACGCTGAAAGAGCGTGGGATCCACGGCGGGCAGGGCGACTTTTTCGCGTCGCCGGAACCGATCGACGCGGGGCGTAAAAAATATTCACGTCGTTATCGCGTTTAAGCTGATTGCCGGACAAAAATTGACGTAGAATGAGCGCCGGATCCATCTGGGCCATGTCACCCGTCATTTTGGAGTTTTCTCCAATCTGCCTGCGACAACGACGCCTATTTGAGATAGGCTCTTGTCAGCTTTTATCTGGTTGGCGTTGGTAGGTGCTTACCATCGGCGGCAATCAGGGAATATGTTAGATTTTATGAGCTGTGTTACGCCGTTTCGTGCGTTGACAGGGTGGTAAACTGAGCCTTTGTTCAGGGAATTCAGGCCTCATCCAATTTCCGTGCATTCGAGCAGAAACAATACAGACTATTTTTCACCGAAGTAGAACGTTTTTGCGCCTTGTCGCTGCTTCGTGTGGTTGGTAAAGTAGGCGGATTTTATTTTCCGCCCCCAGCTTGCAGGATTATCCTTTCGTTATGTTTAAGAAATTTCGTGGCATGTTTTCCAACGACTTGTCCATCGACTTGGGTACCGCCAATACCCTGATTTATGTTAAAGGGCAAGGCATCGTACTGAATGAACCTTCGGTGGTTGCCATTCGTCAGGATCGTGCCGGCTCCCCAAAGAGCGTTGCGGCCGTCGGTCATGACGCCAAACAGATGCTGGGCCGCACCCCCGGCAACATCGCGGCTATTCGCCCGATGAAAGACGGCGTGATCGCCGACTTCTTCGTGACCGAAAAAATGCTGCAGCACTTTATCAAACAGGTTCACAGCAACAGCTTCATGCGCCCAAGCCCGCGCGTGCTGGTCTGTGTGCCGGTCGGCGCGACCCAGGTTGAACGCCGCGCTATCCGCGAGTCCGCCCAAGGGGCCGGCGCGCGCGAAGTGTTCCTGATTGAAGAGCCGATGGCGGCGGCGATCGGTGCAGGCTTGCCGGTTTCCGAAGCGACAGGCTCCATGGTGGTGGATATCGGTGGCGGTACCACTGAAGTGGCGGTGATCTCGCTGAACGGCGTGGTGTACTCCTCTTCCGTGCGCATCGGCGGCGACCGTTTCGATGAAGCCATCATCAATTATGTGCGCCGCAACTATGGCTCGCTGATCGGCGAAGCGACCGCCGAGCGCATCAAGCACGAAATCGGTTCTGCCTATCCGGGCGACGAAGTGCGCGAAATCGAAGTCCGCGGCCGTAACCTGGCCGAAGGCGTACCGCGCGGCTTTACCCTGAACTCCAATGAAATCCTCGAAGCCCTGCAAGAGCCGCTGACCGGCATCGTCAGCGCGGTGATGGTGGCGCTGGAGCAGTGCCCGCCAGAATTGGCCTCCGACATTTCCGAACGCGGCATGGTATTGACCGGCGGCGGCGCGCTGCTGCGCAACCTCGATCGCTTGCTGATGGAAGAAACCGGCATCCCGGTCGTAGTGGCGGAAGATCCACTGACCTGCGTGGCGCGCGGCGGCGGCAAGGCGTTGGAAATGATCGACATGCACGGCGGCGATTTGTTCAGCGAAGAATAGTCAGCCCCTGGAAGGAGGAATCGTATCGGATGAATGCGCACAGCGAGAATCGGGTACGGTTCCTCTTTCTGTTGTCGAGGAACTCGCATAATTTATGAAGCCGATTTTTAGCAGGGGGCCTTCCCTGCAACTGCGACTTTTTTTGGCGGTGATTGCGGCCATTGGCCTGATCGTTGCCGACAGCCGGCTCGGCACGTTCGTGAAGATACGCAACTACATGGACACCGCAGTCAGCCCTTTCTATTTTCTGGCCAACGGGCCGCGTAAAGTTTTGGACAGCGTGTCAGAGACGCTGGCCACCCGCCAACAGCTGGAGCTGGAAAACCGCGCTCTGCGGCAGGAACTGCTGCTGAAAAACAGCGATATTCTTCTTCTTGGCCAATTCAAGCAGGAAAACGCCCGCTTGCGCGAGCTGCTGGGTTCTCCGTTGCGTCAGGACGAACACAAGATGGTCACCCAGGTGATCTCCACCGGTTCCGATCCGTATAGCGATCAGGTGGTGATCGACAAAGGGTCGGACAACGGCGTCTATGAAGGCCAGCCGGTGATCAGCGACAAGGGCGTGGTCGGTCAGGTGGTGGCGGTGGCGAAAGTCACCAGCCGCGTGCTGCTGATCTGCGACGCCTCGCATGCGCTGCCGATCCAGGTGCTGCGCAACGATATTCGGGTGATCGCCGCGGGCAGCGGCTGCGCCGACGATCTGCAACTGGAGCATCTGCCGAACAACACCGACATCCGCGTTGGCGACGTGCTGGTCACCTCCGGCCTCGGCGGCCGCTTCCCGGAAGGGTATCCGGTGGCGGTGGTTTCCTCGGTCAAGGTCGACAACCAGCGTGCTTACACTGTGATTCAGGCGCGGCCGACCGCCGGTCTGCAGCGCTTGCGTTACCTGTTGTTGCTATGGGGCGCCGATCGCAACGGCGACATGCCGCTGCCGCCGGACGAAGTGCACCGCGTGGCCAATGAACGCCTGATGCAGATGATGCCGCAGGTGCTGCCGCCTGCCGGTTCCGTCGGGCCGCAGCTGCCGGCTCCGGCCACCGGGGTGGCGCCGCAAACCACGGCACCGGCCTCTGCTCAGCCTCAGATTCAGCCCGCGGCGGCGGGGGGGGTGCAATGAACAGCTACCGCAGCCACGGGCGCTGGATAATCTGGCTGTCGTTCCTGGTGGCGTTGGTGCTGCAAATCATGCCGTGGCCGGAGCAGATCTACATGTTCCGGCCTTCCTGGCTGGTGCTGATCCTGATCTACTGGGTGATGGCTTTGCCACATCGGGTCAACGTCGGCACCGGCTTCGTGCTGGGGCTGATCATGGATCTGATCCTCGGTTCCACGCTGGGCGTGCGCGCGCTGGCGCTGGGCATCATCGCCTATCTGGTGGCGTTCAAATTCCAACTGTTCCGCAATATGGCGCTGTGGCAACAGGCGCTGATTGTCGTGCTGCTGTCGCTGTCGATGGACGTGGTGGTGTTCTGGGCTGAGTTTTTAGTGATCAACGTCTCTTTCCGCCCAGAGGTGTTCTGGAGTAGTGTGGTAAACGGCATTTTGTGGCCGTGGTTATTCCTGTTGATGCGCAAAATCCGCCGTCAGTTCGCCGTACAGTAAGGGTATATCAATGACTTCGCTTTATCTGGCCTCCGGCTCCCCACGTCGACGTGAACTGCTGACCCTGCTGGGCGTGTCGTTCGACATTCTGCTGACGCATACCGAAGAGCAGCGCCGGGAAGGCGAAGCCGCAGAAGCCTATGTGCGCCGCCTGGCGCAGGACAAGGCCAAAGCGGGCGTGGCGCTGGCGCAGGAAGATCGGCCGGTGCTGGGCGCCGACACCATCGTGGTGCTCAACGGCCGGGTGCTGGAGAAGCCGCGCGACGAAGCCCATGCGGCGGACATGCTGGCGGCCCTGTCCGGCAAGCAGCATCAGGTGATGACGGCAGTGGCGATCGCCGATCGCCACGACGTGCGTTGCCAGCTGGTGGTGACCGACGTGACGTTCCGCAGCCTGTCACAACAGGATATCCGCGACTATATTGCTACGGGCGAACCGATGGATAAGGCGGGCGCCTATGGAATTCAAGGAAAGGGTGGTTGTTTCGTCAGAATGATAACCGGGAGTTATCACGCAGTGGTCGGTCTGCCGCTGGTCGAAACACATGAGCTGCTCAGTAATTTTGTCGCATTACGTGATGTAAGAACCGGTTGATGGGCGCTGCCATTATCGACCGGCTCTGAGGAGAAGGCATGACAGCTGAGCTACTGGTTAATATCACACCGTCTGAAACGCGGGTCGCCTATATCGATGGCGGCATTCTGCAAGAGATCCATATCGAACGCGAATCCAAACGCGGCATCGTCGGCAATATCTATAAAGGGCGCGTCAGCCGCGTCCTGCCGGGCATGCAGGCGGCGTTCGTCGACATCGGCCTCGATAAGGCCGCCTTCCTGCACGCCTCTGACATCATGCCGCATACCGAATGCGTCGCCGGCGATGAGCGGAAAAACTTCCACGTGCGCGACATCGCCGAGCTGGTGCGCCAGGGGCAAGACCTGATGGTGCAGGTGGTGAAAGATCCGCTTGGCACCAAGGGCGCGCGTCTGACCACCGATATCACGCTGCCTTCGCGTTATCTGGTCTTCATGCCGGGTGCGGCGCACGTCGGCGTGTCGCAGCGCATCGACAGCGAAGCCGAGCGCGAGCGCCTGAAGGCGATCGTGGCGCCGCACTGCGACGAGCTGGGCGGCTTTATCATCCGCACCGCGGCGGAAGGCATCGGCGAGGAAGAGCTGGCGCAGGACGCCGCATTCCTCAAACGGCTGTGGACCAAGGTGATGGAGCGCAAGAAGCGCAACCAGACCAAATACAAGCTGTACGGCGAGCTGGCGTTGGCGCAGCGCATCTTGCGCGATTTCGCCGGCGCGGCGCTGGATCGCATCCGCGTCGATTCGCGGCTGACGCACGATCTGCTGGTGGAGTTCACCGGTGAGTACATCCCGGACATCACCAACAAGCTCGAGCTCTATACCGGCAGTCAGCCGATTTTCGATCTGTACGATGTGGAAAACGAGATCCAGCGCGCGCTGGAGCGCAAGGTGGAGCTGAAGTCCGGCGGCTATCTGATCATCGATCAGACCGAGGCGATGACCACGGTCGACATCAACACCGGCGCCTTCGTCGGCCACCGCAACCTCGACGAAACCATCTTCAATACCAACATCGAGGCGACGCAGGCCATTGCGCGCCAGCTGCGGCTGCGCAACCTGGGCGGCATCATCATCATCGACTTTATCGATATGAACAACGAAGAGCATCGCCGCCGGGTGCTGCACTCGCTGGAGCAGGCGTTGAGTAAAGATCGGGTAAAAACCACGATCAACGGCTTCTCTCAGCTAGGCTTAGTTGAAATGACGCGTAAACGAACGCGTGAAAGCATTGAACATGTGCTCTGTCACGATTGTCCTACTTGCAATGGGCGCGGCACCGTGAAAACGGTGGAAACCGTGTGCTACGAGATCCTGCGCGAGATTGTGCGCGTGCATCACGCTTACGATTCCGATCGCTTCCTGGTGTACGCCTCTGCGGCGGTCGGCGAAGCGCTGAAGAGCGAAGAGTCGCATGCGCTGGCCGAAGTGGAGATTTTCGTCGGCAAACAGGTGAAGGTGCAGATCGAACCGTTGTACAGCCAGGAGCAGTTCGACGTCGTCATGATGTAGCCCGCCCGACATCGGTAGGGGCCCGGCACGCCGGGCCCGTCAGTGCATAGATATTCCCGTTGCCAGGCAGCGGAGCAAGGAGAACTGCGTGAGGCGACTGCCTGGGATTCTGTTAGCAACAGGCGCCACCCTAATCGTGATTGTGGCGCTGCTGATCAGCGGGCTGCGCCTGATGCTGCCGAAGCTGAACGACTACCGTCCCCAACTGCTGGCGCAGGTGGAGAAGCTGTCCGGCGTGCCCGTGCAGATGGATTTCCTACAGGGCAGTTGGGAAACCTTCGGCCCGCAGCTTGAAGTGCGTAACCTGAGCGTTACGCTGCCCAAAAGCGATGTGCATATCGAGCGCGTGACGCTGGCGCTGGATGTGTGGCAGTCGCTGTTGCACTGGCGCTGGCAGTTCCGCGATCTGACCTTCTATCAATTCCGGCTTGATTTGAACGCCACGCTGGGCGGCGATCGGCAGGGCGATGGCCTTGAACCCGGTAAAATCAGCGATCTGATGCTGCGCCAGCTCGACCATTTCGATCTGCGCGACAGTCGTATTTCATTCCTGACGCCCGCCGGCGCGCGCGCCGAATTCGACATTCCCCAGCTGACCTGGCTCAACGGCCGCGATCGCCACCGCGCCGAGGGGCAGATCAGCCTGTCGACGCTGAATGGCCAGCACGGCGTGGTGCAGCTGCGCATGGACCTGCGTGACAATCAAGGCCTGCTGGATACCGGCACGGTCTACCTGCAGGCCGATAACATCGACATGAAACCCTGGTTTACCCGCTGGCTGCGCGCCAACACCGGGCTGGAAAGCGCCGACTTCAGCCTGGCTGCCTGGCTGCAGGTGCAGAACGGCCAGATCGCCGGCGGCCATGCGTTGCTCAAGCAAGGGGCGGCCAACTGGGACACCGGCGCCGCGCAGCACCGGCTGGACGTGGATAATCTGGCGCTGTCGCTGCGCCGCCAGGGCACCGGTTGGCAGCTCGACGTGCCGCAACTGCGGTTGAGCACCGACGGCCAGGCCTGGCCGCAGGGCGCGCTTTCCGCCCTGTGGCTGCCGGAAAACACCGAATTCATGGGGCCGGCGCAGAATGAAGAACTGCGTGTGCGCGCGACTGATATTCAGCTGGAGCGTCTGTCGGCGCTGTTGCCGACCTTCTCCTTCCTCAGCCCGGACGTGCTCGAGCGCTGGAACGATCTGCAGCCGCAGGGGCAATTGGAAGCGCTGGCGCTGGACATTCCGCTCAAGCAGCCGGAAAAGAGCCGTTTCCAGGCGCTGTGGCGCGATGTCAGCTGGCAGCGTTGGGAACTGCTGCCGGGCGTTAACCACTTCTCCGGGGCGTTGAGCGGCGGGGTGGAGAACGGCCGCCTGACGCTGGGGCTCACCGACAGCACCCTGCCTTACGGCGACATGTTCCGCGCCCCGCTTGAAATCAGCAGCGCGCGCGGCGCGCTGACCTGGCGTTACAACGATCAGGGCTGGGAGCTGGCGAGTCAGGGGCTGGACGTCAAGGCGAAGTCGCTGTGGGTCAACGGTGATTTCCGTTATCAGCAGCCGGCCAAGGGCGATCCGTGGCTGAACATCCTGGCGGGCATCCGCCTGTATGACGGCGCCGACGCCTGGCGCTATTTCCCGGAACCGTTGATGGGCAAGCATCTGGTGGACTACCTGAGCGGCGCCATTCAGGGCGGCCAGGTGGATAACGCTACGCTGATTTATTCCGGCGATCCGCAGCACTTCCCGTATCGTAAAAACGAAGGGCAGTTTGAAGTTTTCGTACCGCTACGTCACGCCACCTTCCAGTTCCAACCGGGCTGGCCGGCGCTGACCGATTTGGCGATCGATCTCGATTTCGCCAACGAGGGATTGTGGATGCATGCGCCGCAAACCCGATTGGGTAAGGTGGCGGGTAAAAATATCAGCGCGGTGATCCCGGATTACCTGAAAGAGCGGCTGCTGATCGACGCCGAAGTCGCGGGTGCGGGCAGCGACGTGCATGACTACTTCATGCAGACGCCGTTGCACGATTCGCTCGGGGCGGCGCTGGAGCAGCTGCAGATTGGCGGTGATGTCAGTGGGCGCTTACATCTTGATATTCCCTTGGACGGCGAGCAGGTCAGAGCCACCGGCGAAGTGGCGCTGAACAACAATTCGTTGCTGATAAAGCCGCTGGACAGCGAACTGCAAAAGCTCAGCGGCAAGTTCCGCTTCGACAACGGCAACCTGCAGAGCGACCCCCTGTCGGCCAACTGGTTCGGGCAGCCGGTGGCGGTCAACTTTTCCACGCAGGAAGGCGATCGCGATTACAAGATCAATGTCGGCCTGAAGGGCGACTGGCAGCCGGGCAAGTTCCCCGGCCTGCCAAAAGAGGCCGCTGATGCGCTCAGCGGCAGCGCGCCCTGGCAGAGCCAGGTGGCCATCACGCTGCCGCATCAGGGCTCGGCCAGCTATGATATCGGCATTGACGCGGATTTGAAGAAAGTGAGCAGTCACTTACCTTCACCGCTGGACAAGGCACCGGGCGAGGCACTGCCGGTGAACGTCAAGGTCAAAGGCGGTCTGAACGGTTTCATGTTGACCGGCAGCGCGGGCAAACAGAACCGCTTCAACAGCGAATGGAACTTCGATAAAAAACAGGTGAATCTGGCGCGCGCCGCCTGGCAAACCAACGGGGGCGGCACGCCGCCGCTGCCGGCCGGCAAGTCGATGACGCTGAATCTGCCGGCGCTGGACGGTGAGCAGTGGCTGGCGCTGCTGGCGCCGGCACTGAAACAGGGCGGCGGCAGCGGTCAGGTGGGCGGTTTCAGCTTCCCTACCACCGTGGCGCTGACTACGCCGCAGCTGCTGTTGGGCGGCCAGGCCTGGCATAAGCTGACGCTATCGGCCGAAAAACAGCTTGGCGCTACCCTGGTGAGCGCCAAGAGCGACGAAGTGGACGGCAGCCTGCGGGTGGCCGATCGCGGGCCGTGGCGCGCCGATATCAACTACCTGTATTACAACCCACAGTTCGCCGAGACGAAAAATGCGGTGGGCCCGCCGTCGCCGTCGACCGAGAAAGTTTCCTTCCGCGACTGGCCTTCGCTGATGCTGCGCTGTAAGTCGTGCTGGGTGCTGGGGCAGAACCTCGGCAAGGTCGAGGCGGATCTGACTAATCGGGGGGATACCCTGACGCTGGATCACGGTCTGGTCGATACCGGTAAAGGGCGTATGAGCGCCACCGGCCTGTGGAAACAAAACGCGCAGGAAGAGCGCAGCTCGCTGAAAGGCAAACTGCTCGGCGGCAAGATAGATGAAACCGCCGCCTTCTTCGGCATCACTATCCCGCTGAAGGGGGCGCCTTACGACGTGGACTTCGATCTGTACTGGCACGGCGCGCCGTGGCAGCCGCAGGTCAATACGTTAAGCGGCGCGCTGCAGGTCAAGATGGGCAAGGGCGAGATCGACAGCATGGGCGGCGGCCGCGCCGGCCAGCTGCTGCGGCTGGTCAGCTTCGACGCCCTGCTGCGCAAGCTGCAGTTCGATTTCAGCGATACCTTCGGCAAAGGTTTCTACTTTGATTCCATCCGCAGCACCGCCTGGCTGAAAGATGGCATAATGCATACTGATAATCTATTGATCGACGGCCTGGCAGCGGACATCGCCATGAGCGGCCAGATCGATCTGGCGCGCCGCCGCATCGATATGGAGGCGGTGGTGGCGCCGGCGATTTCGGCGACCGTCGGCGTGGCCACGGCGTTTGTCGTCAACCCGATCGTCGGCGCGGCGGTATTTGCCGCCTCGCAGGTGCTGGGGCCGCTGTGGAGCAAGATTTCGCTGATTCGCTACCATATCGGCGGCGATCTCGACCAGCCGAAGATCAATGAGGTACTTCGTAAGGCAAAGGAGGATAAGGCGTCATGAGGAATGCTAACGTTGCGTTGTTGCAGTTGTGCAGTGGCGATCAGGTGCGCGATAACCTGGCCCAGATTGAACAGCAGATCAAGCAGCTCAATGCCGGGGTAAAACTGGTCATGACGCCGGAGAACGCGCTGCTGTTCGCCAACTCCGCGGCCTACCGCCAACAGGCGGAAAAACAGGGCGATGGCCCGCTGCAGAACGCGGTGCGCGAGCTGGCGCGCCGCTATCGGGTGTGGTTGCTGGTGGGCTCGATGCCCTTGATCAGCCGCGAAAACCCGGAACTTATCACCACCAGCAGCCTGTTGTTTGACGAGCAGGGCGAAATCCGCGCCCGCTATGACAAACTGCACATGTTCGATGTGGATATCAACGATGCGCACGGCCACTACCGCGAGTCGGATACCTACCAGCACGGGCAGCACCTGACGGTGGTGGATACGCCGGTCGGGCGTTTGGGCATGACCATATGCTACGATTTGCGCTTCCCCTCGCTGTTCCAGGCGTTGCGGGCGCAGGGCGCCGAACTGATTTCGGTGCCGGCGGCGTTTACCCGGGTCACCGGCGAGGCGCATTGGGAAATCCTGCTGCGCGCCCGGGCGATCGAAAACCAGTGCATGATCCTGGCGCCGGCGCAGGTGGGGCGCCACGGGCCGACTCGTCGCACCTGGGGCCACACGCTGGCTGTTGACGGCTGGGGCAAGGTGCTGGCCGAGAACGCGGACGCCGTGGCGGCGCTGAAGGTGCGCGTGGACGCCGCAAGCCTGAAAAATATTCGTGCGCAGATGCCGGTGCTGCAGCACAACCGATTCCAGACGTCGCTGACGGCGCCGTCTGACAAGCTATCCTCCAATCAAGAGTGAAACCATTATGAGCCTGACGTTTGTCAGTGAGCAGTTACTCGCTACCAACAAGCTGAGTCATCAAGACCTGTACAGGGTACTGGGTCAACTGGCAGAACGCCGTATCGACTACGCCGATCTCTATTTCCAGTCCAGCTATCACGAAGCCTGGGTGATCGAGGACGGCATCATCAAGGATGGCTCTTACAATATCGACCAGGGCGTCGGCGTGCGCGCCGTCAGCGGTGAGAAGACCGGCTTCGCCTATGCCGATCAGATCACCCTGAATGCGCTGCAGCAGAGCGCCCAGGCGGCGCGCAGCATCGTGCGCGAGCAGGGCGACGGGCGGGCGCATACCCTGGGCGAGATCGGTTACCGGGCGCTGTATCCGCTGCTCGATCCGCTGCAAAGCCTGCCGCGCGAAGAGAAAATTGCCTTGCTGCACCGCGTCGACAAGGTGGCGCGCGCCGCCGATGCGCGAGTGCAGGAAGTGAACGCCAGCATCACTGGCGTTTACGAGCAGGTGTTGGTGGCCGCCACCGACGGCACGCTGGCGGCGGACGTTCGCCCGCTGGTGCGCCTATCCGTCAGCGTGCTGGTGGAACAGGACGGCAAGCGTGAGCGCGGCTCCAGCGGCGGCGGCGGCCGTTTCGGTTACGACTATTTCCTGGAAACCGTCGACGGCGACGTGCGCGCCGATGCCTACGCCAAAGAAGCGGTGCGCATGGCGCTGGTCAATCTTGGCGCGGTGGCGGCGCCGGCCGGCAATATGCCGGTCGTGCTGGGCGCCGGCTGGCCGGGCGTGCTGCTGCATGAGGCGGTGGGCCACGGCCTGGAAGGCGACTTCAACCGGCGCGGCACCTCGGTGTTCAGCGGCCATATGGGCGAGCTGGTGGCGTCCGAGCTATGTACCGTGGTGGACGACGGCACCCTGCAAGGGCGCCGCGGCTCGCTGGCGATCGACGACGAAGGCGTGCCGGGCCAGTACAACGTGCTGATCGAAAACGGCGTGCTGAAAGGCTACATGCAGGACAAGCTCAACGCGCGGCTGATGGGCGTCGCCCCGACCGGCAACGGCCGCCGCGAGTCCTACGCGCATCTGCCGATGCCGCGCATGACCAATACCTACATGCTGGCGGGCCAATCGACGCCGGAAGAGATCATCGCCAGCGTCGAGTACGGCCTGTACGCGCCGAACTTTGGCGGCGGCCAGGTGGACATCACCTCCGGCAAGTTTGTATTCTCCACCACCGAAGCCTACCTGATCGAGAAGGGACGCATCACCAAACCGGTGAAAGGGGCGACGCTGATCGGCTCCGGCATCGAGGCGATGCAGCAGATCTCGATGGTCGGCAACGATCTGGCGCTCGATAAAGGCGTGGGCGTGTGCGGCAAGGAAGGCCAGAGCGTGCCGGTAGGCGTTGGCCAACCGACGCTGAAACTGGATACGTTGACCGTCGGTGGCACGGCGTAATCTTTCTTCAAGGGGCCATGCGTTGGCCCCTCAACCATTCTCCATTTCGCGGCCTTTCTCGCATTCGTAACGCTAAGCGCGGCAGGACGCCGTAGCCTGCACGACATAATGGAATGAAATTGACGTGGCGAAAAAACAGAGCACGACAAGAATGACGCGCCTGGCATTATCCGCTCGGCGTTGGCTGCTGGTGCTGGGCGTTCTGTCCCTGACGGGCTGCGCCCGTTCCGATGCGCTGTGGGGCGTGGTCGATAAACTCTGCATGGCCAACTATCAGCAAAAACGCAATCCGGCCCCGTGCGAGCAGATTTATATGCCGCAGGGGAAAGCGCAGGGCTTTAGCGTGCTGCAGAACCCGCGTTACCCTTATCACTTTATCCTGGTGCCGACGGCGCCGCTCTCCGGCATTGAAAGCCCGCAGCTGCTGGTTGGAGAACGGACAGACTATTTTGGCTATGCCTGGCTGATGCGTTACCGGCTGGCCGCCGAGTATGGCGGGCCGGTGCCGGATGATATGTTGGGCATGGCGATCAACTCCGCTTACGGCCGCAGCCAAAACCAGTTGCACATTCACCTGACCTGTCTGCGCGAGGACGTGCGGCGCCAATTGCAGGCGGAACGCCCCTACATACAGGAGCAATGGCGGCCTTTGCCGGATAAGTTGTTGCGCCACACCTATTATGCTCGCCGCGTGATGCAGCCAGCCGTGATGGGCATCTACCCGATTAAGGATTTGGCGGATTATTTCCATCTGTCGCCGCCGCAGCTGGCGGAATATGGCGTGGTCGTCGTTCCGACGACGTTTGCCGGCCGGCAAGGGTTTATCTTGCTGGCCTCGAAACGCGGCTGGGACGTCGGCAATCGCGCGTCGGTAGAGTCGCTGCTGGATAAAGAGTGCGCGATTTTGCCACGTTGATTTTGCTACATAAATGACGCAGGTGAGAGCAACGAGGCATCGCTCTCACCTTGTTGTCCCTACCTAAACCGCGCATCCCGCGTAAACAGGAAAGCGGCTTCCCGCAGGCGAGCGTCGGCTTGTGCCTGATCCCCCTGATAGCGCAAGATCATGATCAGCGTGGCGTAGACGTTGGCGTCGATACGGCGCTGCAGATAGGCATTGGCCCACTGCCGATAGCCGGTCAACAGGGCATCATCACGCGTCTGGTTATAGACCAGCAGCGCGTGAGATTGCTCGTCGAAGGTTTTGCGCTCCCGGTAGATCCAGGCAGCCGGCGGCGGCATGTGCTCGATGCTGTCGATGTTGGCCAGCATAGTGCGTTCCGACTGGGTGAGCGCCATGCGCCCTTGCCAGGCGAAGACCGCCATCACCAGCACGCCGACCGCCGCCATCGCCACCGGCAGGCTCAGGGTTTTGGCGAACGGCAGCGGGCGGGGTTCGCCGGTTTGGCCATCCAGCAACGCCAGCAGCAACAGAAACGCCAGCCAGTGCGGCGCAGACAGATAGAAAGGGTATTCCAGCTGGGTGTGCACCAGCATTGGCAGCAGCACCAGGAACAGCCCGACGCGCGCACCGTTCGGCTGCTCGCTATCCCGTTGCCAGGCGCGTTTCAGCAGCAGCGCGCCGGCGATGAGGACGATCATGATACCCGCCAGCGCCGGCAGGCCACCCTCAACCCACCACAGCAGGATTTCATTGTGCGGATGCCCGGCGACTTCCAATACTTCTCGCCAGGGCATTTCCTGCAGGCGAAAGTGCGCGAAGCTGTATTCAAAACCGCCGTAACCCCAGCCCAGCAGCGGCTTGGCCAGGATCATGGCGCCGACGTCATGCAGCATGGTCAGACGCGCGCTGTTGGACAGCCCCCGACCGATCAGGCCGGCGCGGCCATCCAGACCGAAACCGGTGAACACCACTGTGAGGCCGATCGCCATCCCCAACAGCAGCGCGCCGCCGGCCCAGCGGCTTGCGGCCGGGCGCCGGCGGGCAAAACGCCACAGCAGCAACGCCGCCGCCAAGGCGCCGCCAAGCCAGGCGGCGCGCGACTGGATCAGCACCAGCAGGGCGGAGAAAACGGCCAGCAGCGCGAGCAGCGGGATTTGCCGCCGCCACGTTGGCGCTGAGAGGGGAGCAAGCAGCAGCCAGAGCGCCAAGGCCAGCCCGGTGGCGATAAAGCTGCCCAGCACGTTCGGTTGCTGAAAGACGCCGTAGACCCGGCTGCCGTTAGGGGCTACCCAGGCCAGCGTGGGGGCGAACAGCTGCAGCGCCGCCAGCAACGCCTGAACGCCGATGGCGAACAGCAGACCGTACAGCAGCAGCTCGCGCTGTCGGGCGGTGAGGCGCAGCTGCAGGCAGGCGACATAGAACAGCCAGCCGCCGAGCAGACCGGCGCAGCGCCACAGGGCGTCTTCGCGCCATTCGGGGCGGGTATACAGCAGCGGCAGCGCCAGCACGGCGATGCCGAGCAGCAACAGGCGTGCGGTGGGGGTCAGCGAAAGACGGGTACGGCCAAGGCAAATGGTGAACGTCACTATCAGCGTGGTGAGCGCCATGACAGCCCAGGCCAGAATGTTTTGCGGCAGCGCCAGGCCGTCGCCGCCCATGTTGGGGTAATAAACCGGCAGGACCGCCGCCATCCAGATCAGCAGCAGGGGCAGCACGGCGATGGTCGCTGCGTTAGCGGGAGATTTATCGGCCATGGTTAACCTGCCATGGCCTGATAGCGTTTATGAAATGCATGTTTTAATTATTCCCTATCCTTTATCCTGATGTCGAAATGCGTGTAATGTTCAATTCGAAAATGTCTCACGGGAAATTTAAATCGTCTTCATGGTGAAGCGATAAATAATGTTTGCCCTGAGAATGCGCGAGGCTGTATGCCTAAAGAAAGGTTAAGCCGTAATTTTCACCCGCAAAAGGCATTTTTGTTGTTTGCAAAAACAGACGCGCTATTTTCTCAAATCTATTGTGATTCAGTCAATTTTTAATCGAATTTTATTTTTGTTTATTAAAATCAGTTGATTGAGTGTTATTTTTGCGTGTATGAATATCGTGGGGTATCTCGGCGATGGCCTATGTTGGCAGTCAATGTGAAGAATAAGATAGGTATCTTATTGTTTAATTTGTTTCGTCAGCGGCGGCGTGTTGGCGGAGATTTATTCCATCGTTTTCCATTGCTGATTTTTAAATTAAAATTGATTTTCATCGTTGTATTTTTATTAAGATTCTTCTTGTCTTTGCCTGTTTTTTTTTAATTTTTATAAAATGATTTATTGTTAGGATTGTTCTGCTGTATTGGAAATAAAAGAGGTTATGGCCTGAGCCTCCCGTTGCCGCGGCAGAATACGGACTAACGCGCCTGTAAAAGCGCGTTAATCTCGTTTCTCATTCGCTTACTCCACCTCCCCGATCCGCTCCAGCGCATCCACCACCAGATCCCAGAATTTATCCTGATCCAGTTTGACCGCTACCTGGGTGTGGCAATCCGGCGGCGGCGGCGCGCGGAAGTCCGCGACCGTCATGCCTAAGGTGAGGGTGCCGGTCAGCTCTATATTTACCGGCGCTTTGCGCACCGACATGACGCTCGGATCGATCACATAGGCCACCGCGCATGGATCGTGCACCGGCGGGGCGCTGAAGCCTTGCGCCTGTTGGTACATACGGCCAAAGAATGCCAGCAGCTCGCCGACGAAGGCGGCCGGCCGGGTGCCGAGGGCGGCGATGCGTTCGCAGACTGCCGGCGTGGCCAGCGCCTGGTGGGTGAGATCCAGCCCGACCATGGTGAGCGGCCATTTTTCGTTGAACACGATGTGCGCCGCCTCGGGATCGATTTTGATATTGAACTCCGCCACCGCGCTCCAGTTGCCCACATGATAGCCGCCGCCCATCAGCACTACTTCCTTGACCCGCTCGGCAATGCGCGGCTCTTTACGCACCGCCATGGCGATATTGGTCAGGCCGCCGGGCAGCCGCTTTTGTCCGCAGTGCGGCGGCGGTGTGCCGTGAACCGGGGCGGTTGGACACTCGCGCTGCTGCTCGGCGCCATGGCGCTATGGACGCTGCTGGCCTGGGGCGTAGCCGGGGTGCTGGCCTGGCTCCCGGCGTTGGCGGAGGCAGCCGGGAAGGCATCGTTGCCGGTGAACGGTGCGCTGAGCCTGGTGCCGCAGACGGTGCTGGACGCCTGGTTGCCGTGGCTGAAACAGCTGGGCAGCGGGTTGGCGAGCTATTTTCCTGTGCTGCTGACCTGGGCGGGCTACGCCGTCTGGCTGCTGTGGGGCATCGGCATGTTGGCGCTGATGCTGCTGGCCGCGCTGGCGCGCCGCTATTTAAGCGCTGCTCAGCGATAACCCTGATAGACCGCCGCTACGCGTTCGAAATAGTCGGTTAAATAGTTGATGCACACCTGCACCTTCAGCGGCAGTTTGTCCTTCTCGGTATAGAGCGCGTAGATTGGCCGCGGATCCGAATGGTAGCTTTTGAACAGGATCTCGATCTCGCCGCGTTTGATCTCTTCGATCACCCACATCAGCGGGGCGTAGGCGATGCCGGCGCCGTTTTTCAGCCAACGGATCATGGTGGAGGAGTCGTTGGTGACGAAGCGCCCCTGCGGGGAAATGCGCGTGGTGATGCCTTCCGGCGACATCAGTTCGAATTCGCTGTCGGGCCGCACGCTGTACTCCAGCCAGGAGAAGTTGACCATGTCGCTCGGCTTCTGCGGCGTACCGTGCTGGATCAGGTAGCTTTTGGCGGCGCACACCACCATCGGCATCTGCCCCAGGCGGCGGGAGAACAGGCTGGAGTCCTGCAGCGCCCCGGTGCGGATCACCAGATCCAGTCCGTCGGTGATCAGATCCGGCGCCGGTATGCCGGTCACCAGGTTGACCGTCAGGCCCGGATACTCTTTCATCATCTCGGCGGTCATGTTCGCCAGCACGTTTTGCGCCATGGTGGACGAGCTGCCGATGCGCAGCGTGCCGGCGGGCGTATTGTTAAACGCGTACAGCTGCTCATGCACTTCGCTGACTTCCTGCAGCATGCGTCGGCAGCCCTGATAGTAGATTTTGCCGGCCTCGGTCAGGCCGATGCTGCGCGTGCTGCGGTTCAACAGCTTGACCTGCAGTTCATTTTCCAGTTTCGAGACGGTTTGACTGATCGATGAAACGCTCATGTCGAGTTGGCGTGCGGCCGCGGTAAACGACCCGAACTCAACCACTTTGGCGAATACCGACATCCGTTTTAATCTTTCCATTATTCACTCTGGCTTAAAAGTGATTTAGATCACAGATTGTTGATGCCTTGATAGTAAGCAGGCTAATATAACGTGGTCGGGTGAATAGACCTTACCAACGTGCGAGAGCGATCGGCAACGCAATCCTGCCGCTCCTCCGGCACCCTCGCAATCCCTGTCGTGGATGTCTGCCCCCAAGTTTAACCTTTTTTCGGGTTCGTGACCTGGACAAGCTGTCCGGTCAAGATTTGTGGCGCGCGCACGCTAAAATGTAAAGAGAATGTGAATGGCGAGATGTGTCTTTCCCCGGCGTAGTGAACAATAAGGAAAAAGTGATGAGTTTGCTTCCGGTTATGGTCATCTTCGGGCTGTCGTTTCCGCCGGTGTTTTTCGAGCTGCTGGTGTCGCTGGCGCTGTTTTTTCTCCTGCGCCGCCTGCTGCAGCCGACGGGGATTTACGATTTTGTCTGGCATCCGGCGCTGTTTAATACCGCGCTGTATTGCTGCTTGTTTTATCTGATTTCGTGTCTTTTTGTTTGAGGTCGCTGTGAAAAATTTTTCGATAAAAATAACCCGAATCGCGATCACTTTGATTCTTGTGCTGTTGGGCATCGCCGCGATATTCAAGGCCTGGGTGTTCTACACCGAGTCGCCGTGGACGCGTGATGCCAAGTTTACCGCCGATGTGGTGGCGATCGCGCCGGACGTCAGCGGCCTGCTGACCGACGTGCCGGTGGTGGATAACCAACTGGTGAAGAAAGGCCAGGTGCTGTTCGTGGTCGATCGGCCGCGTTATGAGCAGGCGCTGGCGGAAGCCGGCGCCGACGTCGCCTACTATCAGACGCTGGCGGCGGAAAAACGGCGCGAGGCCGGCCGCCGCGTGAAGCTGGGCGTGCAGGCGATGTCGCAGGAAGAGATTGACCAGTCGAACAACTCACTGCAGACCGTGCAGCACCAGCTGGCGAAGGCCATTGCGGCACGCGAGCTGGCGCAGCTGGATCTGGAACGCACCACGGTGCGGGCGCCGGCCGATGGCTGGATCACCAACCTCAACGTCCATGCCGGCGAATACATCACCCGCGGCTCGGTGGCGGTGGCGCTGGTGAAGAAAGATTCCTTCTACATCCTGGCGTACCTGGAAGAAACCAAGCTGAATGGCCTGAATAAGGGCGACCGCGCGGAGATCACCCCGCTCGGCAGCAACCGTATCATGCACGGCACCGTCGACAGCGTGGCGGCGGCGGTGAACAACAGCAGCAGCACGGTGAACAACAAAGGGTTGGCCTCGATCGACAGCAACCTGGAGTGGGTGCGCCTGGCGCAGCGCGTGCCGGTGAAGATCCTGCTGGACGCCAAGGATCAACAGCATCCGTACCCGGCCGGCACCACCGCCACCGTGGTGATCGTCGGCAAGAACGATCGCAATGCCGACAGCGGCTCGCCTTTTGTGCGCCTGATGCACCGGCTGCGTGAGTTCGGCTAATGAGCAGCCCAACCTTTATCCGGCTGAGATTCGCCTTCAAACTCAGCTTCGCGATTGTGTTTGCGCTGTTCGTCGGCTTCCATCTCAATCTGGAAACCCCGCGCTGGTCGGCGATGACCGCCGCCATCGTCGCCGCCGGCCCGGCCTTTGCCGCCGGCGGCGAACCCTTCTCCGGCGCCATCCGCCACCGCGGCTGGCTGCGCATTATCGGCACCTTTATCGGTTGCTTCGTCGGCCTGATCATTATCATCACCACCGCCC
Organism: Serratia sp. PGPR-27; assembly: GCF_022678525.1. Lineage (NCBI taxonomy): Bacteria > Pseudomonadati > Pseudomonadota > Gammaproteobacteria > Enterobacterales > Yersiniaceae > Serratia > Serratia sp. PGPR-27. Next base: position 132,707 of record NZ_JALBYS010000002.1, read on the forward strand.
GTGCGCCGGTGGTGATGCTGTTGCTGTGCTGCATCTGGGCCGGTTTCTGCACCTGGCTCTCTTCGCTTATCAAGGTGGAGAACTCCTATGCCTGGGGGCTGGCCGGGTATACCGCGCTGATCATCATCGTGACGGTCGCCACCAGCGAGTCTCATCTGCTGGAAGCGCCGCAGTTCGCCATCGAGCGTTGCAGCGAGATCGTGCTGGGGATCGTCAGCGCCGTGTTGGCGGATCTGCTGTTCTCGCCGCGTTCGATCAAACAGGACATCGATCGGGCGGTGGATCAACTGTTGGTGGCGCAATACCGCCTGATGCAGATGTGCATCAGCAATGCCGACAAAGAGGATATCGACCGCGCCTGGAGCAATCTGGTGAAGAGCACCACGGCGCTGGACGGCATGCGCAACAACCTGATGATGGAGTCCTCGCGCTGGCAGAAGGTCAACCGCCGGGTAAAAGCGCTGCATACGCTGTCGCTGACGCTGATCACCCAGGCCTGCGAAACCTATCTGATCTTGTTGAATCATCCGGACGCGCTGAAAGACAGCCTGCGTGAGCAGCTGATGGTCCCGGCGGAAACCCCGCAGGAGATCCACAAGCGCATGAAGCTGCTGCGCCAGGTGCTGACCACGCATCGTTCCGAGGAAACGCTGCCGACCCTCACCGGCTGGGTCGGCGCGGCGACGCGCTACCTGCTGCTGTCGAAAGGCGTGCACGCCAACTGCAGCATCAGCGCGGTGGAAGAGGGGGTGTTGAGCAACGAAACCGTGGTCAAGCCGACTTCGGCGGAAGGGCATCACGCGATGATCAACGGCCTGCGCACCTTTGTGGCGACGGCCTTCGGCAGCCTGCTGTGGCTGTGGACCGGCTGGACGTCCGGCAGCGGTTTTATGGTGATCATCGCGGTCATCACCTCGCTGGCGATGCGCACCCCGGCACCGCGCATGGTGGCGATGGATTTCGTGCTGGGCATGCTGGCGGCGATCCCGGTCGGCTCTCTGTTCTTCATGGTGATCCTGCCGGCGACGCAGCAGAGCATTTTGCTGCTGTGTCTTAGCCTCGGCCTGCTGGCGTTTTTCATCGGCATCGAGGTGCAGAAGCGGCGGCTAGGTTCGCTGGGGCTGCTGGCCGGGACCATCAACATTCTGGTGCTGAGCAACCCGATGGAGTTCAACGTCACCCAGTTTCTCGACGGGGCGCTGGGCCAGTTCCTCGGCAGCTGCGTTGGGCTGATGGTGCTGCTGCTGATCCGCGACAATTCGCGTGAACGCACCGGCCGCACGTTGCTCAACCAGTTCGTCAGCAGCGCGGTGTCGGCGCTGACCACCAAGGCGGCGCGTCGTCGGCAAAACCACCTGCCGGCGCTGTATCAGCAGCTTAACCAACTGCTGATGATGTTCCCGAACGACATCGCCAAGTATCGTCTGGCGCTGAACCTGATCATTGCCCACCAGCGCATGCAGCGGGCGGAGATTCCGGTCAGCGAAGAGCTGTCGGCCTTCCACCGCCAGATCCGCAGCACCGCCGATCGGGTGGTCTCCGCCAAGAACGACGTCAAGCGCGCCTATTACTACGATCGCTTGCTGGGTGAAATGAACGAGTACCAGCAGAAGCTGGTGGACAATCAGGCGCCGCTCAGCGTCACCGGGCCGGTGAAACGCCTGGCCGACATGCTGCATCGCTATCGTCACGCCTTGATCGATTGATGCGTTCCCTCCTGTTGCGCCGCGTTGTGCGGCGCCTTCCCTGACTATACTGAAAGCAGCGCCTGGCATGGCGAGCCGTCTCATGTGAGGCGGCCTGTTTTCAGAGAGACTCCGAGTGCCAGAACGACTGGAAAGTGGCATCATTGTCATGAGTGGATGAAACGCTTACCGCCGCGAAAACGTGACGTGCCGGTCATATTAGTTTCATCCAGGTCGGCTATATACCTAACTAGCCTGGGGGAGCTGCGGCGCCTTCGGCGGCATAATTTCAGGGAATGTCATGAACAAGCGGATTCTGTTGGCGATTGTCATCGCCGTGGTCATCGCCGTCTTCAGCGCGCTGCGCGGCAACGAGCACCGTGCGATCGGCGGCAATGCGGCGGTGGTGCAAGCGCCGGCGGGGCAACAGCAGAGCATCGATCGGCTCACGCAGCAGCAAACGGTGGTGAGCTACCTGCAGCAGCATCAGCGGCTTCCGGGCTATTACGTCACCAAGAAGCAGGCGCGCGAGCAGGGCTGGGACCCGCGTTCAGGCAACCTCTGTGCGGTATTGCCGGGCAAGGCGATTGGCGGCGATCGATTCTCTAACCGTGAAGGGCAACTGCCGAGCGCCGGCGGCCGGGTCTGGCGCGAAGCGGACATCAATTACCAGTGTGGCCGGCGCGGCGCCGATCGCCTGCTGTATTCGAGCGACGGTCTGATCTTCGTCACGCGCGACCATTACAAAAACTTCATTCGTGTGGAGTGAGTTTGATGGCAAAAGTAGAGTTTGATTTTGAACAGATCCAGGATGTGCCGACCTTCTACCGCGATTTTGCGCACAAGTTTGCGCTGGACGAGGGATTCGGCGCCAACCTCGACGCGCTGTGGGACGTAGTGACCGGCGATATCGGTCTGCCGGTGGAAATCGAGTTCACTCACCTGAATGCCCGCAGCAAGCGTCGTTTCGGCGCGATCATTCTGCTGTTTGAAGAGGCGGAAGAAGAGCTGGAAGGCAGCCTGCGCTTCAATATCCGCGAAAGCAGCGGCGAACCGGCACATCACCGGGGATGAAACGGGTTCATCCCGGGATGGCGGCGGCGCTTAGTCGGCCGCTTCGGCCAGCTCGCGCAGGTATTGGAAGATCTGGCGGTAAGCCTTAGGCGGCTTGTTGGCGGCCTTCTCTTTCTGCGCGTTGCGCACCAGTGAACGCAGCTGTTGGCGATCGGCGGCCGGATACAGATCCAGGATCGACGGAATGACGTCATCGCCTTCTTCGACCAGACGGTCGCGCAGCGCTTCCAGCTTGTGGAACAGCGAAACCTGCTGGTTGTGGCGGTTTTTCAGCTTGTCGAGCGCGGTCTGGATCGGCTCGATATCGCGGGCGCGCAGCATCTTGCCGATCAGCTGCAGCTGACGGCGACGGCCCTCTTTTTTGATCTTCTGCGCCAGCTCGATGGCGGCGCGCAAATCTTCGTCCAACGGAATGCGATCCAGCGCGTTTTTGCCCAGATCGACCATTTCGGCCCCCAGGTCTTTCAGCGCTTCGGCATCACGTTTAATTTCACTTTTACTGACCCAGATAATCTCGTCATCGTCCTCGTTTTCATTCTCCGGGACATCGTCGAGCCAGTCTTCAGGCTGTTTGTTCATGGTAGGCTCCGTTAAAAAGAGGCTAATCCTAACAGGTTGCCGGCTTTATGCGAAATTCAACGCGGTTCCTGTTAGACTCAACGGCAGAGATCTCAGGATTTTTGCGCGCCGCTCCGCGTGCACAACTACGCCGCTCCGGCACTTTTCTCAACGATTTTCTGATTAATTATGGCAGATTGATGAAAGTAGTCACTCAAGTTGCAGAACAGCGCAAGGCGCTGGAACAGGCCGTTTCTCAGGCGCTGGAGCTGGCCCGCGCCGGTTCCGACGCGGCGGAAGTCGCGGTCACCAAATCGACCGGCATCAGCGTCAGCACCCGCTTCGGCGAAGTGGAAAACGTCGAGTTCAACAGCGATGGCGCGCTGGGCATTACCGTGTATCACCGCCAGCGCAAAGGCAGCGCCTCTTCCACCGATCTCAGCCCGGACGCCATCGCCCGCACCGTACAGGCGGCGCTGGACATCGCGCGCTATACCTCTGAGGATCCCTACGCCGGCCCGGCGGAGAAAGATCTGCTGGCGTTCGAGGCGCCGGATCTCGATCTGTTCCACCCGACCGAGCTGGACGCCGAGCGCGGCATCGAGCTGGCGGCGCGCGCCGAGCAGGCTTCGCTGGCGGCGGACAAACGCATTACCAACACCGAAGGCGGCAGCTTCAACAGCCACTACGGCATCAAGGTGTTCGGCAACAGCCACGGCATGCTGCAAAGCTACTGTTCCAGCCGTCACTCGCTGTCCAGCTGCGTCATCGCAGAACAGGACGGCGACATGGAGCGGGATTACGCTTACACCATCGGCCGGGCGATGGGCGATCTGCACAGCCCTGAGTGGGTGGGGCAGGAGTGCGCCCGCCGCACGTTGGCGCGCCTCGCGCCGCGCAAATTGTCGACCATGAAGGCGCCGGTACTGTTCGCCTCCGAGGTGGCCACCGGGCTGTTCGGCCATCTGGTGGGCGCCATCAGCGGCAGCAGCGTTTATCGCAAATCTACCTTCCTGTTGGACTCGCTGGGCAAGCAGATCCTGCCGGCGTGGCTGACCGTCGAGGAGCATCCGCACCTGCTGAAAGGGCTGGCGTCGACGCCGTTCGACAGCGAGGGCGTGCGCACCCAGCGGCGCGATATCGTCAAGGATGGCGTGCTGCAAACCTGGCTGATGACCAGCTACTCGGCGCGCAAGCTGGGCCTGCACAGCACCGGCCATGCAGGCGGCATCCATAACTGGCGCATTGCCGGGCAGGGCGCAGACTTCGCCGGCATGCTGAAGCAGCTCGGTACCGGCCTGGTGGTCACCGAATTGATGGGCCAGGGCGTCAGCGGCGTCACCGGCGATTATTCTCGCGGCGCCGCCGGTTTTTGGGTGGAAAATGGCGAGATCCAGTACCCAGTCAGCGAGATCACCATCGCCGGCAACCTGAAAGACATGCTGCGCAACATCGTCAGCGTCGGCAGCGATATCGAAACCCGCAGCAATATCCAGTGCGGTTCGGTGCTGCTGCCGGAAATGAAGATCGCCGGCCAGTGATCCGCTGCGCGGCCGGCGCCCGCCGGTCGCGCGTTACCCCGTCTCAACCTTGCTTACAAATCTCCGGTTTCGATTTTTCCCGGCCTTGCCTATGGTAACGGTGGGTTAATTAAAACAATAACTGGAAGGTGAGCAAACATGCAGAATACCCTGAAAGCGCTGGCGGCGTTGACGCTGCTGGCAGCCAGTTCGCTGGCGGTCGCCGCCGATCTGGGCGACGATATGGACACCCTGGCGGAAAACTACAAAACGGTGCTGAATACCGACTCCGCCGCTACCCTCAAACAGAGCCTGCAGAACATGCGCGCCGCCGCGCAGGATGCCAAACAGGGCACCCCGCCGAAGCTGGAAGACAAAGCCGCCGACAGCCCGGAGATGAAAGATTTCCGCAGCGGGTTGGATACCCTGATCGGCCAGATCGATCAGGCGCTGGCGCTGGCCAATCAGGGCAAAGTCGCTGAAGCGAAGCAGCTGGCGCAAGGCTTCAAACAAACCCGCGACGCCAACCACAAGAAATTCCGCTAATCCGTCAACCGTCGCGCCCGTCTTCCGTCAGATAGGAGGAGGGCGCCTGCCCCAGCACGCGGCGGAACATGGTTGAAAACGCCGCGCTGCTGTCATATCCCATCTCCATCGCCACCTGCGTCACGCTGCGCCCTTCGGCCAGCAGCGCCAACGCCAGCACCACGCAGGCGCGCTGGCGCCATTGCGAAAAAGGCAGGCCGGTCTGCGCGCGAAAGAAGCGGCTGAAGGTGCGAATGCTCATGTACAGACGGGGCGCCCACCGCTGCGCGGAGTCGTGGGCGTCGGGGTGTTGCAAAAAGGCGCGGCACAGCTCAACCAGCCGAGGATCGGCGGGCAGCGGGATGTGCAACGGCAAAGGTTGCAGCCGGGCCAGCTCGTGCAGCAGCAGCGCCGCCAGCGCTCCGTCGCGGCCCTGTTGTTCATACTCCAGTGGCATATCCACCGCCGCCATCAACAGCTGGCGCATCAGCGGCGTGACGCTGACCACCTGACATACCTGCGGGCGTTCGGCGGGCAACGCGCCGGGTTCGAGGTACAGACTGCGGGTGGTGACGCCGACCATCCGCACTGCGTGCGGCATCTGCGGCGGCAGCCACACCGCGTGCTGCGGCGGAACGACCCAATTGCCTTGCTGCGTGAAAACGTGCATGACGCCGGTAGCGCCGTACAGCAACTGCGCGCGCCGGTGGCTGTGCATTGGCAGCAGGTGCCCCGGCGGATAATCGGTGCCGATGGCGATCACCGCGCGGGTTACGTGGTCGATGTCATCAATGCGGACGTTGCGCATGTGTTCCCTTTGGCGGGCAAATTGGCCGAAACGCAATGATAGTTGGCCTTTCATATAAAGCAAGCCAGCGACGGTCGCCCTACTATCGGGGCAGAAAAATAACGCTTGTTCGGGGCGTCGTTATTTTATCGGCCATGAAACCCGTACAAGTCTTCACACCAGGGTGGGACGAAGGTTCTCGTTCTCGCAATACAAGAAGTTAATAAGGAATAAAGCGTCATTTTATTCCAACACCTGAAGCAATAGTTCTTAGCGCAGTTCAATGACTATAAGGTGATATTTCATGTATAAGTTCGGTGTGATTGGCGGCGGGGCCGCCGGCATCTCTTTTGCCTATAACTTTATAAAAAATAAGTCGGTTAATCATTGCAAAAGGCCGCTTTCCCTGACGGTTTTCGACAAGCAGGGATTTAAAGGCGGTATGGCATACAGCAGCGATTTTGACAGCCATATATTAAATATGACGCCGGAAAATATGTCGGCGGATATTTTCGACGAAGCGCACTTCGTTGATTGGATCGCCATGCATTTCCCGCAGTTTTGTCAGGATCGTTATCCGCCGCGCTGGCTGTATCGGGAATATCTCGATTTTATTCGCGACATGACGATATATATGGCGGCGGACAGTAACGTAGCGCTGAATTTCGTGACCGCCGAAGTGAATGCCATCGCGCCGCACGAGGCCGGCTACCGGCTGACCACCGCCTGCGGCGGCGCCGAGCAGATGAACGCGCTGGTGCTGTGTTCGGGGCACAACCCGCCGGAATGCCTTTACCCAGTGGATGGGGTGATCGCTTATCAGGCTCATCAGGATCTGCCGCCGATCAACCCTTATTCGAGCATCGGCGTGATCGGCTGCAGCCTGACGGCGATTGACGCCATCGTTGAACTGATGGAGCGCCTGGGAGCGACCGACATCTGCGCCCTGTCGCGCTCGGGCCTGTTCCCCAGCGTGCAGCCGGCGCTGATGCGTCCGCCGCCGGAGGCGTTTGTTGAGGCGCTGCGGCGCTTTGTCGCCGGCCGCGATTTTATTGACGCGCATCAGCTGGTGCATGCGATCAACGCCGCGCTGGCGCGCCACTATCCGGGGCCGGAGCGGCTGACGGTGCTCTCGGCGCTGGGGGAAAGGCGCGATTGCTACCGCGATCTGGCGGACAGCCTCGATCGCGCGCGTTTTGCCCGGGAGCATATCTGCAGCTATCTGGCGGCGATCCACCCGGCGGTGTGCGCCGCCTGGGTCAAGATGGATGCCAACAACCGGCAGGTCTTCATGCGCTTTTACAACTCCTCCTGGATGCGCAATCGGCACGCCATGCCGATCAAGAATGCCTACAAGATCGTGGCGGCGCTGGAGAGCCAACGCCTGCGCGCCTGCGGCGGCCTGGTGGATATCAGCAAGGCAACGGACGGGTTTATCCTTCGTTGCCATGAGACGCGGGTGCACGCGCAGTATCTGTTCAACTGCACCACGCCTTCCTATCAACTGCCGCCCAACCGCCTGAGCCGGCAGCTGCTGCAAGACGGGCTGGTGCAAGAGAACCTGTTCGGCGGCGTGAAGTGTAACCCGTATACGCTGAAAATCGCCGACCGACGCGGCCGTGAGCAGCATCTTTACTCGCTCGGCGCGCCCGCCAAGGGCGATCTTTTTTATACCTCGGCGATGGAATCCATCACGCGGGATATCAGCAAAATCGTGTTCAACAACCCTATTTTCAATGCAAAGAAGGCTGAAGTATGAAAAACGTAGCGCTCTTTGTCGGCAACGACATTTTCTCCTGGCTGGTGTGTCAGGATCTGATCGCCGCCCTGAAAGGCGAGTGTGCTTTTACGGTGTATTTCCCCCTGGCGAAAAGCGGCGGCCGCATCCAGGAGCCGGCGGTTCGCCGCCTGGGGCTGTACGAGCGCGAGGTGCTGAACGATTTTGTGTTCCCGTTCGTTGGCCGCAACGCCGCCGCCTGTGAGGGTGCCTATCAACCGCCGGCCCTGTTCCTGGCCGCCGCCGGGGTCAAAGCGCATCGCGTTCTCGACATCAATGACGCCACGTTTATCAGCAGCCTGGAGCATATGGACGCGGTGATCTCCCTGCGCTGCTATCAGAAATTCTCCGCCGACTATGTGCGCGCCTTCAGCCGACGCGGCAAGCTGCTGTGGAACCTGCACCCCGGCGACTTGCCGCGTTATCGCGGGGTGATGACGCTATTCCGCGCAATGATGAACGGTGACAAGGGCTGTGCGGTGACGCTGCATGAAATGGATGAGCACTGGGACGCCGGCCCGGTGCTCGCCCGTCTGCCCGCCGAGCTGCGTCACGATCTGTCGTTCCTGGAAAACATGATGTTGCTGGGCGTGCAAAGCGGCGCCTTCCTGGCGCGCCAGCTGATGCGGGCGGAACGGCGCGAAGCGATAGCGGCGGAAAAGCAGGGTGATTCGCGCTATTGGGGCTTCCCGGACGCACAGACGCTGGCGCGGGCGGAACAGGCGGGCATTGAGCTGGTGGATCACGACGCCGTGCGCGAGCAGTATCTGGGGCTGTTCGTCGGCGATCGTTTCCACCCGCTGGCGGGGCAGTTCTGCGCCGGGTTCGATGACTTCGTGCGGGCGCACGGCCATGATTGAAATGTTAATCGTTCTGGGTGCCGGTTTTCTGACCGGCATCACCACCATTCTGTTCGGCTTCGGCGGCGGCTTTGTGGTGGTGCCTTTTGTCTATCACCTGATCTCCGCCTCGGGCGAGCAGCCCGGCCAGGCGATGCATATTGCTGTAGCGACCTCGACAGCGGTGATGATCCTCAACGCGAGTTATGCCACCCTGACCAACTGGCGCAGCGGCAACCTGCTGCGAGAAACCATCGTACCGCTGATCTTTTTCATCGGCATCGGCGCGGCGCTGGGCGCGTTCGCCTCCTCGCTGCTGGCGGACGGCGTGATCCGCTGGCTGTTTGTGGTCTATATGGCGGTGACCATCGCCGACTGTCTGTTCCGCCGGGGCTTCCTGATCAAACCGGCGCGCGCCGAACTGTCTCCCGCCACGTTGTGGGGCGGCGGGCCGTTGATCGGCGGCATCGCCACGCTGCTGGGGGTGGGTGGCAGCGTGATGACCGTGCCGCTGCTGCGTCGCCATGGTTACGACATGAAATATTGCGTCAGCGCCGCCAACCCGCTGTCGATCCCGGTGGCGGTGATCGGGGCGCTGATGTATATCGTGTTGGGGTGGCGCGAGATGAGCGGGCCGCAGTATCTGGGTTACGTCAATCTGAACATTCTGGGGCTGCTGGTGGTAGCGGGGGTTGCGGGGATCGTGTTTGCCAGGCGCTGTTTGCCGAAGGTGAGCGACGCGCTGCATGCCAAAATCTACGTGCTGCTGCTGATCGCCGTGCTGATCGCCATCTGCCTCTGAGACAGAAAGGGCGGCCGGATGCCGCCCTGAAAACCGCTTAACGGTGGTATTCGCCCGCCGCTTCCGGCTGGTACAGCAATTCCAGCACTTCAATCCGCGCTTCTTCACCGTTCGGCAATTGCCAGGAGATCTGCTTGCCGACGTGCATGCCGAGCAGCGCTGCGCCCAGCGGCGCCATCACCGACAGCTGATCGTGGCTGTCTTTCAGCGAGGCTGGGTAGACCAGCGTGCGCACATGCTCTTCATCGGTGTGCAGATCGCGAAAACGCACGCGGCTGTTCATGGTCACCACGTTGGCCGGCATTTTCTCCGGCGGCAGGATTTCCGCGCGATCCAACTCGTCGTTCAGCGCGGCGGCGACGTCGGTGTTGGCAAAGGCCGGTTGTTCCAATAGCGCATCCAGGCGTTCCGCATCCAGCTCATTAATAGTAATGATGGGTTTGGTCATTCCACTCTCCAGTCAAATCAAAGGGCGCCAGTCTGTGCGCCCATAAATTCGGAAAAACAACACAAAGCAACACCCCCGCGCCAGAGGAGCGGGGGTGTGGGTAATGTCGATTTGTCCCATTGATAGTAGGCGGTTGGGGCGAGAAAAGAAAGAGATCCCGATCACGAAGGCTGTTATCGTCAATCGAGACAAAAAAAACCGTTAGCCGGGTTATGTATTTGTTATCTCATTCACTTTTTCGCCGTAGCGCCGTTTTGCGAAATGGATCTCCGCGCGTCATTCGATTTCCACTTCGAACTGGAAAAAACCGGTCTCCACAGAAAATCTTGCCGGGGGTAGGGTAAAGACATCACAGAAAGCGGGTTATTCAGGTGATGCGCTTTACGGCTTACTGATTAATGTGGGATCTAGGGGTACTGAAAAGTGAATGATGGATCTGCTTCGATAAAAGAAATTGAACAATCCGATATCAGCGAAGCCGGTGAGATCACCGCTCGGGTGCTGGCGGATATTACCGCGATGCTGAATGCTGAGAATATTTATACCAATGCGGTGCAGCAACAGATGCTGGAATCGCATATTCGCGCCATGGTGCTGCGCTCAATAACCGGTGAGCCGTTGCCGGAGGTGGATAAATCATTGTTCGACGAAATTTCCGCCGAGTCCATGCAAATGGCGGAGCGCGTGGTGGATCAGTTTGGCACATTGCCCATCGAAGAGGCCTATTTGCTGTCCGTGCACTTCGAAGTGGCGAAAGATAATAACGCATAGCGGTTAACGCATCGATTTCAATCAGGAGAATATACCATGGGTCAAATTACCGTAGTGATCGGCGATCGTTTGGGCAAAGGGCAAAAAGTCGGCCAGGGCGTTGAAAACGCAGGCGGAAAAGCGGTGGTCATCCCCGGCGTGGCGGCGGATATGAAGCTGGGCGACGTCATGAAAGCGGAAAACGCGCAGCTGGGCATCTCTTTTTGCGGCAGCGGCGGCGCCGGTGCGATTACCGCGCAAACCAAATACGGCTACAAGGCCAAATACGGCATGCGTTCGGTGGAAGAGGGCGTGACGGCAATTAACGAAGGCTGCAACGTGCTGGGTTTCGGCTTTATGGATAAAGAAGAGCTGGGCCAGAAACTGGTGGAAGCCTACGTCAAAAAACATGGCAATCCATAATGAAAGAGCAATATACCACATCGGTGAAGGTGGAGGGTAAAGGCGACAGCAAAGCGAAAGCTTTTGCTTCCGCCTTGGCTAATGTGCAGGGCGCGGTATTAAAGTCCACCAACAATATTCTGCTGCGCATCGAGCCGCAGGACGTCAGCGTAGTGAAGGCGGAAGAGAAAATAACTAAAGAGAAATTTCTTTTCTTCTTTTTGCCGCGTGAAAGAAAGAGCTATGCCGTTTCTCTGGAAATAACCGTGAACGTAACCATTATCAATACCGAGAAGGTTGTCTTCGTCACGAAATAAAAACGTTAGCATAAATGAAAGGGTATACTGATGTTTTTAATCATCTTATTTAAATCGATTATTATCGGTGGGCTGGTGGGGGTCGGCGTAGGGGCCGGCGCCGCACGCATGTTCCACGCGCCGACAACACAGGGCATGGGGGCGTTTCGCACCCTGGGCGAGCTGAACTCCTGCGAGGGCGATCCGGCTTCCCACTTCTCATTCGGTCTGGGCTTCTTCTTCAACGCCTGGGCATCTTCCGTGGCGGCGGGCTCCTTCACGCAGGACGTCGATCACCGCATCATCCCGCACTGGGGCGCGGCGGCTTTGATGGTCAAAAACCGCAATCTGGCGCAAACGCTGCACGATCCGAAAAAAATGGCCATCGCCTGCGGCATCATCGGCATGCTGGTGGTGGCCTTCCTCAATACCACCGCTTCCGCCGTGCCTGCCGCGCTGCAGGTCACCGCGATCAAGGTGCTGGTGCCGGCGGCCAACCTACTGGTGAACACCGTGATGCCGGTGATCTTCTGGCTGGCGGCGATCGACGCCGGGCGCCGTTCCGGCTTCTGGGGCACCATCTTCGGCGGCCTGGCACAGCTGATCATGGGCAACGCCGTACCGGGCCTGGTGCTGGGCATTCTGATCGGCAAGGGCGTGGAAGAGAGCGGCTGGAACAAAATCACCAAGATCATGATGGCGGTGATCGTGCTGCTGTTCGTGCTGAGCGGCTTCTTCCGCGGCTTCGACATGAAAGTTCTTGAGTCCTTCAGCCTCGGCGTGCCGGGCTGGCTGGACGCCATTCACAACACCCTGAGCGGTAAATAAGGAGCGGGATGATGGAAGAGCAAACCCAAAAAGGCTTCTGGTACGCCGACTGGTCATTCCCGATTTTTGTTGGCCTGCTGTCCTCCGGCGTGTTCGCCGGGACGCACATGTACTACCTGTACGGCATCGGCGCCTTTAACGAAGTGGCCTTCGTCTCCATGCTGCGGGCGGGGATGGATACCGGCGTGTACGGCGCGGTGGCGGCGTTCGGCGCCAGCTTCCTGTTCGCGCGCATCATCGAAGGCTCGCTGGTGGGCATCCTCGACATCGGCGGCGCGATCCAGACCGGCGTCGGGCTGGGCGTACCGGCGCTGCTGCTGGGGGCCGGCATCGTGTTCCCGGTCGCCAACTTCGCCGCGTCGCTGGCCACCGGTCTGATCATCGGCCTGGCGATCGGTTACGTGATCATCCTGGCGCGCAAATTCACCATCAATCAGAGCAACTCCACCTACGGCGCGGACGTGATGATGGGCGCGGGCAACTCGTCGGGCCGTTTCCTCGGGCCGTTGATCATCCTGTCGGCGATGACCGCTTCGATCCCGATCGGCATCGGTTCGCTGCTCGGCGCGCTGCTGTTCTATATCTGGGGCAAACCGATCACCGGCGGAGCGATCCTCGGCGCGATGATCCTGGGGGCGATCTTCCCGGTAGCCATTTCTTAAGAGGCCTGCGCCAGGCGCCGCCCGAGGCTGCGGCGGCGCCCGGGCTAACAGGAGCAATGCGGTATGTATGACTTAGTAATCAGAGGCGCCAGACTGGCGGACGATACGCTGATCGATCTGGCGGTAAAGGACAGAAAAATAGCCTCGGTGGGGCGGCTGGCGGCGGACGTCAGCGCCGTTCGCCAGCTGGATCTGGCGGGCAACTGCCGCCTGAGCGCCGGTTGGATCGACGCGCACGTGCACTGCTATCCCGAATCGCCGATTTACCATGACGAGCCGGATCGGGTCGGCGTCGCCAGCGGCGTCACCAGCGTGGTCGACGCCGGCAGCACCGGTGCCGACGATATCGACGCCTTTTATCAGCTGACGCGCAGCGCCAAAACCAACGTTTTCGCCTTCCTCAACATCTCGCGCATCGGCCTGCTGCGGCAGAACGAGCTGGCGGAGTTGACGGACATCGACAAGCGCGAGGCCGGCCAGGCCATCGCCAATCACCCCGGTTTCATCATCGGCATCAAGGCGCGCATGAGCAGCAGCGTGGTGGGGAAAAACGGTACCCGGCCGCTGGTGTTGGCCAAAGAGATCCAGCAGGAAAACCGCCAGCTGCCGCTGATGGTGCATATCGGCAACAACCCGCCGGATCTGGACGACATCGCCGATCTGCTGACCCGCGGCGACATCATCACCCACTGCTACAACGGCAAACCGAACCGCATTCTGACGCCGGCGGGCACATTGCGCGAGTCTATCCAGCGCGCGCTGCGGCGCGGCGTGTTGCTCGACGTGGGGCACGGCACCGCCAGCTTCAGCTTCGAGGTGGCGCGCCAGGCGATCAAACTGGGCATTTTGCCGTACACCATCAGCTCCGATATTTACTGCCGCAACCGCATGAACGGGCCGGTGCATAGCCTGGCGACGGTGATGTCCAAATTCTTCAGCGTCGGCCTGACGCTGCCGCAGGTGATCGCCTGCGTGACGGAGAACGCCGCGTCGGCGCTGCAGCTCAGCGGCAAAGGGCGGCTGGAGCCGGGCTATGACGCAGATTTCACGCTGTTTGAACTGCGCCGCGAACCGCAGGTGTTCGCCGACGCCGAAGGGCAAACCGCCGAGGGCGAACGGCTGTTGGTGCCGCTGGCCGCGGTGGTGGCCGGGGAAATCCTATTAACCGAACAAGGGGAGGCAAGCCATGTCTTCGATTTATGAAAAATACGGTTTGAAGCAGGTGATCAACACCTCCGGCCGCATGACCATTCTCGGCGTTTCCACGCCGCGCCAGGACGTGATCGACGCCGTTGATTACGGCCTGAACCACTATTTCGAAATCAAGGATCTGGTCAACAAGACCGGCGCCTATATCGCCGATCTGCTCAACGTGGAGGACGCGGTGATCGTCTCCTGCGCCTCGGCGGGCATCGCCCAGTCGGTGGCGGCGGTGATCGTTAAAGATAACGCCAATCTGCTGGTGAACCTGCATTCGGCGCCGATCGCCGTGCCGCGCGAGATCGTGCTGCCGCGCGGCCACAACGTCAACTTCGGCGCGCCGGTGGACACCATGGTGGCGCTGGGCGGCGGCAAGGTGGTGGAGGCGGGCTACGCCAACGAATGTTCGCCGGAGCAGATTGAAGCCTGCATCACGCCGCAGACGGCTGCGATCCTGTACGTCAAATCGCACCACTGCGTACAGAAAAGCATTCTGTCCGTCGAACAGGCGGCGGTGGTGGCGCGCAAACATAACCTGCCGCTGATCGTCGACGCCGCGGCGGAAGAAGATCTGATGTGTTACTACCAGATGGGGGCCGATCTGGTGATCTACAGCGGCGCCAAAGCCATCGAGGGGCCGACCAGCGGCCTGGTTATCGGCAAGAAACAGTACGTCGGGTGGGTGAAGCTGCAGTCCGGCGGCATCGGCCGGGCGATGAAGGTCGGCAAAGAGGGCATCCTCGGCCTGACGCAGGCAATTGAAAGCTATCTGACGCTTGAGAAAACCACCGGGCAACAGATGGTGGCGCGGATGACGCCGTTCCTCAACAGCCTCAACACCCTGACCGGCGTCAGCGCCAAAACCGTCTGGGACAGCGCCGGCCGCGATATCGCCCGCGCCGAGATCACCTTTGATGAGGCGGTGCTGGGGCGGTCGACCTATGACATCGTTCAGGCGCTGAAAACCGGCGACATCGCCATCTACTTCCGCGGCTACAAGGCCAACGAGGGCAAGATTGAGGTCGACGTGCGCAGCGTCGACGAGCAACAGCTGATGACCGTCTTTAGCTGTATCAAGAACCTGTTTACGGAGAAACAAGCATGAAGCTGCAGCCTAACTACTATCGCGACCGCGTCTGCCTGAACGTGCTGGCCGGCTCCAAAGCCAACGCGCAGGACATTTACGCGGCGGCGGAAGGCCATGTGCTGGTGGGCGTGCTTTCCAAGAACTACCCGGACGTCGACAGCGCGGTGACCGACATGCTGCGCTATGCGCGCCTGATTGAAAACGCGCTGTCGGTCGGCCTGGGCGCCGGCGATCCGAAGCAGTCGGCGATGGTCAGCCTGATCGCTCAGCAGGTGCAGCCGCAGCACGTTAACCAGGTGTTTACCGGCGTCGGCGCCAGCCGCGCGCTGCTGGGCCAGAACGACAGCGTGGTCAACGGCCTGGTGTCGCCGACCGGCCGCGTCGGCTGGGTGAAGATCTCTACTGGCCCATTGAGCGCCGCGGCGCCGGACGGCATCGTGCCGGTGGAAACCGCCATCGCTTTGCTGAAGGACATGGGCGGCAGTTCCATCAAGTATTTCCCGATGGGCGGCCTGAAGTGCAAGGACGAATACCAATACGTCGCCAAGGCCTGCGCCGAGCATGACTTCATGCTGGAGCCGACCGGCGGCATCGATCTGGAAAACTACGAGCCGATCGTTGAGATCGCCCTGGCGGCCGGCGTGAAACGCGTGATCCCGCATATCTACAGCTCGATCATCGACGCCGCCAGCGGCGACACGCGTCCGCAGGACGTGAAAACCCTGCTGGCGATGACCAAAAAGCTGGTGGGTTGAACGCGTAATGGGATGAGGTAAACGCTGGGAGGCGAAGGTTTTCCCGTGGCGCGGCATGCCGCGTCGCCGTTAGCTATAGCCTATAGCTTTCAAGTTGCAGCTAGGCGGCAAGCGCAGGAGCCCCAGGAGCTTACTTAAGTAAGTGACTGGGGTGAAAAATCTGCCGGGAGCAGATTTAAACGCTGCTTGCAGCGGCCCCGAAGGGGTGAGGCCCATGGATGGGCCGAGTAACTGCGCAGCCAACAACGCTGCGGCTTGAAAGATGACGGATATATACTGAGGATTACTATGCGAAACTGGCAGGTTCCAACCCGACGCACCGCGTTGTTCCTGGCGCTGCTGGCCGTGACCGGCCCGGCGCTGCATGCTGAGGATGCAATGAACTCCACGTCATCTCATTTCGCCTATATCGGCACCTACAATCCCAACGGCGAAGGCGTTTACCGGGTGCAGGTCGATCCGGCCAGCGGCGCGCTGAGCCACGCCACGCTGGTCAGCAAAGTGCCGAATCCGGCGCAGCTGACGCTGAGCGTTGACGGCAAGACGCTGTATGTCGCCAGTGAAGTGGCCGATTTCAACGGCGGCAAACACGGCGGCATCACCGCTTACCGGGTCAATCCGGCCGATGGCGCACTGACGCAGCTCAACCAGGTAGATTCGCAGGGGGCAGGGCCGGTGTATCTTTCCTCGACGCCGGACGGCCGCCATCTGCTGGTGGCGAACTATGTCAGCGGCAGCGTGGCGGCTTTCCCGATTGAAGCGGACGGCAGCCTGGGCGCCGCCAGCTCGGTGCAGCAACAGCAGGGCCCGGCGGGCGCGGCCAAACCGGCGGCGGCGGTGAACGGCAGCTTCGCCATCAGCGATCACAATGGCCCGCATGCCCATATGATCGCCAGCGATCCGAGCGGCAAGTTCGTGTTCTCCACGGATCTGGGGTTGGATCGCATCTACCAATGGCGCTTTGACGCCGCGAGCGGCCGGCTGACGCCGAACGATCCGCCGTGGATCGCCGCCTCTTCCGCCGGCGCCGGCCCGCGTCATTTTGTGTTCCACCCGGACGGCGACACCGTGCTGCTGGTGAACGAAGAGGCCTCGACGTTGACCAGCTACCGTTTTGATCGCCAAAAAGGTACTCTGAAACAACTGCATGCGGTTTCCGCGCTGCCCGCCGACTATCAGGGCACCAGCTTCGCTTCGGGGCTGGCGCTCAGCAAGAACGGCGACACGCTGTACGTCGCCAACCGGCTGCATAACAGCATTGCCCAGTTCAGCGTGGGCGCCGGCGGCGAGTTGAAACCGGTGGCGGAAACCTGGACCCGCGGCGATTATCCGCGTTCGCTGGCGCTGAGCCCGGATGGCCGCTATCTGTATGCGCTGAACCAGCGCAGCGATAACGTCACCCGCTTCAGCGTCAACCCGACGGACGGCAAACTCAGCTTTGTGGGCGGCTATCTGCCGATCGGCAGCCCCTCGCAAATGGCGTTCCTGCCGCCGGCGAAGTAACCCGTGGCCCGCCCGGTTCGCCGGGTGGGCCGCCTGATTGACGGACACAGAATGGTGCGATTTCCTTACCCGCGTTTGGCTTACTTGTTCGATGCTTTGCAAACCGAGACTTTGCCGCAGGATGAGCTGGCGAAGCGTTTCGCCGTGTCCACCCGCACGGTGCGGGCGGATATCACCGCGCTGAACGAGATCCTGGACAAATACGGCGCGCGCTTCGTGCATAGCCGCGGGGCCGGCTATCGCCTGCAGGTCGATAATGCCGCGCTGTTCAGCGCCCTGCAGCATCAGGAACGCCGTAAACAGGCCACCCCGCGCAGTGCGCAGGAACGGGTGCATTATCTGCTGGTGCGTTTTTTGACCTCAGCCTTCTCTCTCAAACTGGAAGATCTGGCCGACGAATGGTTCGTCAGCCGCGGCACGCTGCAAAACGACATGGCTGAGGTGAGAGAGCGTCTGGCGCACTATCAATTGACGATCGAAACCAAGCCGCGCTACGGCATGAAGCTGTTCGGCGCGGAGATGGCGATCCGCGCCTGCCTGACCGATCTGCTGTTCCAGCTGCAGCTGGCCGACGCCGAGAACCCGTTGCTCAACAACGAGATCCTGTTGCAGCCGCAGGTGGCGGCGTTCGCCGGATTGCTGCACCCGCTGTTGTCGCAATACGCCATTCGCCTGACCGACGAGGGCGAGCAGTACCTGATCTTCTACTGCGCGGTGGCGCTGCGGCGCATCAACGACGGTTATCCGCTGCCGGACTTCGAGGTGGAGGACGGCGACGAGGCGGTGCGTCAGGTGTCGACCCGTCTGGCGGCGGAGCTGCGCGCGGCCTCCGGCAAAGAGATCTCGATGGCCGAAGAGGCCTATCTGCGGGTCAACATCGCCGCGCGGCGCGTGCAGGACGTGCAGCCGACCGAGATCAACGCCGACGATGAAGAAGCGCTGGTGGACTACATCCTGTCCTACATCAACGCACACTATAACTACAATCTGCAGGGCGACGAGCAGCTGCGGGCCGATCTGCTCACCCATATCAAGACCATGATTACGCGGGTGAAATACCAGATCAACATCCCCAATCCGCTGCTGGCCAACATCAAGCAGCACTATCCGATGGCTTACGACGTGACGCTGGCGGCTGTCTCCAGCTGGGGCAAGTACACGCCTTATACCCTGAGTGAAAACGAGATCGGCTATCTGGTGTTGCACATCGGCGTGGGGCTGGAGCGGCATTACAACATCGGTTATGAACGCCACCCGCAGGTGATGCTGGTGTGCGACACCGGCAACTCGACGGTGCGCATGATCCAGGCGCAGATTGCGCGCAAGTATCCGCAGCTGGTGATGACGCGCATCGTTTCGCTGCGCGATTACGAGATGCTCGCGCACATCGACGAAGACTTCGTGATTTCCAACGCTCGCATCGGCGAAAAGAACAAGCCGGTGGTGGTGATGTCGCCGTTCCCGACCGATTATCAGCTGGAGCAACTGGGCAAGCTGGTGCTGGTGGATCGCACCCGGCCGTACATGCTGGAGAAGTTCTTCGACGCCGAACATTTTATGGTGCTCAACGAGCCGCTGACGCAGGCGGAGCTGTTCAGCCGGGTGTGCGGCCAGCTGGAGCGAGAAGGGTACGTCGGCGCGGACTTTTATCCGTCGGTGGTCGAACGCGAGGCGATCGTTTCCACGCTGCTGGGCGAGGGCATCGCGCTGCCGCACTCGCTGGGGCTGCTGGCGAAGAAGACCGTGGTGGTGACGCTGCTGGCGCCGCAGGGCGTCGCCTGGGGGGAAGGTGAGGTTGCGCACGTGATTTTCCTGCTGGCGATCAGCAAGAGCGATTATGAAGAGGCGATGGCGATCTACGAGCTGTTCGTCACCTTCGTGCGTGAACGTTCAATGAGCCGCCTGCTGGGCAGCGACAGCTTCGACAGCTTCAAAGCGGTGGCGCTGGACTGCCTGAGCCGGAGTTGAGGGCTAATCCGCTTCCGGCAGGAACAGGGCCGGGGGCAGATTGAAACGCTTGGCCAGCGCCATAATGTGCGGAATGGTCAGCGATCTTTTACCGTTCAGGATTTGGTTAACCAACGACTTTTTACCGATCTCATGTTCAAAATCACTTTGGCTGAGTTGGTGCTGTTCCATAAGGACGCGAAGCGCGGCTACCCCCTGTGGTAACTGGGCGATACGCTGGTTGAATGCGGTAAATTCGGCGCTGTTGTCTTCATATTCGGCGATCTTTTTTGCCAGCATGTCAATCAGCGGATGGTGTTCGTCGTTTTCCAGCAGGTATTCCACCAATTCAAGCGCTTCCCGGTAGTCTTGCTGAGCGCGGCTGCCCTGCAACAAGGGCACGGCGCGCAGTAGCGCATCGGCCGCCTTAATGGCATCTGTAATCATGATGAACTCCTTCGATAGTGCTGCATCAGCTTGTCGTATTCGGCGTGGCTAACGATATGCTTTATGAAGACTTTCTGTGTCTCGAAGCTGGCAAAGAACAAGATCCGCAGGTGGTTGCCGCCGACGTCAATGACCCACCATTTCTCTTTGTATTTCATACGATCGAGCGAAGGAAAAAGCGCTTTTAACTCGTCCGGCGTGCGGAACTCGCCCCGTCGCAATGCTTTATAAATGGCCTCGAGAGCAGTGGCTTCATTGGGATATTGCTTCGTTGCGTTATTGAACGGTTCCCTGGAAATGATATGCATCGTTCCTTCGATTCCTACCCGGTGAACATTATAGCGACTGCCGGTGAAGTTCACAAATTGTAAACTTTTCGTTGTCCCGTAAGCAAAGCGTGGGGAAACACCCGCCTGTTGTCTGTTTTTGCGTTACACACTATTGCGATTATCGTGGTGGGGGTAAATCCATGACGTGAATTTACAGGCGGTTACGGCTGATTCTGGAAGCGGATTCGCAAAGTGAGAAACGGGAGGGCTACGTTATGGGAGGGGGGGAGGCAACACATGCGCCGAGGCGACGCATGGGGAGAGTCTCAGCGACTAATCTTCATCAAACCCGGAGTTGAACAGCTCGACCACTGCCGCCAGCGCGTTGACTTCGTCGGGGCCGGTCGCTTCGACTTCGATATGCCGGCCCTGGGCGGAGTCCAGCATCAGCAGCGCGATGACGCTGCTGGCTTCGGCCTCGGTGCCGCTTTCGTTGCGCAGCATCACTTCGGCGTCGAAGCTTTGCACCAGTTCGAACAGTTTCATCGCCGGGCGCGCGTGCATGCCCAGCTTGTTTTTGATTTCAACCGTCTGTTTGACCGTCATTGTTTGCGCTTTTCCAGCGTGCGGTGGCGCGATTGCACGTTCTTGCCGCGCGAGCGGAAGTAATCGGCCAGCTGTTCCGCCACGTACACCGAACGGTGCTTGCCGCCGGTACAGCCGATGGCGACCGTCAGGTAGCTGCGGTTGTTGGTTTCCAGCATCGGCAGCCACTGTTCCAGATAGCTGCGGGTCTGGTAGATGAAGTTGTGCACTTCGGTATGGCGATCGAGGAACGACGCCACCGGTTTGTCCAGGCCGGTCATCGGCCGCAGCTTCGGATCCCAGTGCGGGTTCGGCAGGAAGCGCACGTCGAACACGTAGTCGGCGTCGATCGGGATGCCGTGTTTGAAGCCGAAGGATTCGAACACCATGGTCAGTTCGCGCTCGCGCTTGCCCAGCAGGCGGGTGCGCAGCATTTCGGCCAGTTCGTGCACCGACATTTCCGAGGTGTCGATAATCAGGTCCGCCCGCGAGCGCAGCGGTTCGAGCAGATCGCTCTCTTCGTCGATGGCGCTTTCCAGCGACAGGTTTTTGCTGGAGAGCGGGTGCAGGCGGCGGGTGTCGCTGTAACGGCGGATCAGCGTGTTGCGATCGGCGTCGAGGAACAGCAGCTGCGGCGAGAAGCTGTCCGGCAGCTGAGTCATCGCGTATTCGAACACTTCCGGTGATTCCGGCATGTTGCGCACGTCGATGCTGACCGCCGCGGAGATATTGCGTTCCGCCAGCGTATTGGCGAGCTGCGGCAGCAGCACCACCGGCAGGTTGTCAACGCAGTAAAAACCCATGTCTTCCAGCGCCCGCAAGGCGACGGATTTTCCGGAACCGGAACGGCCGCTGACAATCATCAGCACCATGTGGCAACTCCCCTGGCATCGCGGCGGCGTTCATCGCCACCGTTAAACTTTGTTATTCCGGCCGCAGCCGGATCCATCATCGTAAAACAGTATCGTTATCCGGGCTGGAAGTCACGCCGGCCGGGCATCACTCGGTGATGATTTGGTAAAGTTCTTCGTCGCTCTGCGCGGCGCGCAGGCGGCGGCATACGGTTTTGTCGGCCAGGCGTTTGGCGACCAGCGACAGCGTATGCAAATGGGTTTTGCACTGATCGGCAGGCACCAGCAGCGCGAACAGCAGGTCGACCGGCTGGTTGTCGATAGCGTCGAAAGCGATGGGTTGGTCGAGACGGATAAACACGCCAACGGCCCGCAGTGTGTCCTCTTCCAGTTTGCCGTGGGGAATGGCGATACCGTTGCCGATACCGGTGCTGCCCATGCGCTCCCGGGTGAGAACCGCGTCAAACACCACCTGCGAAGGCAGGTTGAGCTGTTTGGCGGCCAGTTCGCTGATAATTTCCAAAGCCCGCTTCTTGCTGGTGCAATGTACCGAGCTTTTGGTGCACTCGATGTTTAACACCGAGCTTAATTGCATATATTCGTTGTTCATCTCATCTTCACTTAAAACCGCGCCGCCGGGCGTGCCCGGCAAGGCGGTTTTTCGTCGGTTTTAACCCTGATTACCGTTCGGCGCGTCACCCATGCGGGTTACGCGCCGAAGGGTGAGGCGGCGACGGATGCTGCCTCATGGAATGGGTTAGGGTGTCAGTGTTGCTTCAATTTGTCTTTATGTTTGTTCAATTGACGTGCCAATTTGTCGATCAGCGTATCAATTGCGGCATACATATTCTCGTCTTCCGAGGTGGCGTGCAACTCGCCTCCATTCACGTGCACCGTTGCTTCCGCAATTTGCTGCACTTTTTCCACACTTAATACAACATACACCTGATTGATGCGATCAAAGTACTGTTCGAGTTTGGCGAACTTGTTGTTCACGAACTCGCGCAACGGATCGGTGATTTCGATGTGGTGTCCGGTAATGTTGAGCTGCATAGTGTCTTCCTTCTCAATAGAGGTCAAACCAACTGTTTACGCTGGTTCGACGGCGGGATGGACAAAGACTCTCGGTACTTGGCGACGGTGCGCCGCGCCACGATGATCCCCTGATCGGCGAGCAGGGTGGCCAGCTTGCTGTCGCTGAGTGGTTTGGCGGGGTTTTCCGCCGCAATCAATTTCTTCACCAACGCGCGGATCGCCGTCGAGGAGGCTTCGCCGCCGCTGTCGGTATTCACGTGGCTGGAGAAGAAATATTTCAATTCGAAAATGCCGCGCGGGCTGTGCAGAAACTTCTGCGTGGTGACGCGCGAGATCGTCGATTCATGCATCTCCACGGCCTGGGCGATATCCGCCAGCACCATGGGTTTCATAAACTCTTCGCCTTGCTCGAAGAACGCCTGCTGTTGATCGACGATGCAGCGGGTGACCTTCAGCAGCGTCTCATTGCGGCTCTCCAGGCTTTTAATCAGCCACTTGGCTTCCTGCAGGTTGCTGCGGATGAACTGGCCGTCGGCTTCGCTGCGGGCGCTGTTGCCCAGCGCGGCGTATTGCTGATTGATCTTCAAACGCGGCACGCTGTCGCCGTTGAGCTCGACCGTCCATTTGTTCTGCGTCTTGCGCACCAGCACGTCCGGAATCACGTATTCCGATTCGCCGGTATTGATCGACTGCCCCGGGCGCGGATCGAGCGACTGAATCAGCAGCATCGCTTCTTTCAGTGTATCTTCTTTTAGCCGGGTTGATCGCATCAGGCTGCGAAAGTCGTGGTTGGCCAGCAGATCCAGATGGTCGCTGATGATCAGCCGCGCTTCGGCCAGGTAAGGGGTGTCTTTGGCGTATTGGGAGAGCTGCACCAGCAGGCAATCGCGCAGATCGCGCGCGGCGACGCCGATCGGATCGAAACGCTGCACGCGCTTCAACACCGCCTCGACTTCCTCGAGGGTCACGTTTTCGTCGCCCAGGCTTTCCAGAATGTCTTCCAGCGGCACGGTGAGATAGCCGGTGTCGTCCACCGCGTCGACGATGGAGGTGGCGATGGCGGCGTCGGTATCGGAAAACGGCGTCAGATCCACCTGCCACATCAGGTAATCCTGCAGCGTTTGGGTGGTCTCGCCCTGATAGACCGGCAGCTCGTCGTCGCTGTAGTCGGTGCCGGTGCCGGACGGCGTGCCGGCGGTGTAGATCTCATCCCAGGTGGCGTCCAGCGGCAGCTCTTCCGGCATGTCTTTCTGTTCCAGCGCCTCGCGGGTATCGAGCCCCTCGGTCTCCTGGGTTTCTTTGGCGTCGATTTCGTCGTGCAGATCGGTCTGTTCAAGCAGCGGATTGCTCTCCAGCGCCAGCTGGATCTCTTGCTGAAGCTCAAGCGTGGACAACTGCAGCAGGCGGATCGCCTGCTGGAGCTGAGGAGTCATGGCCAGCTGTTGACTGAGCCTGAGTTGCAAACCTTGCTTCATAGTTTTCTGTCTACTTCCGTTAACGGTGTCGCCCCGCAGGGCGCGCCGGCGCTTAGAGGCGGAACTCTTCGCCCAGATAAACGCGTTTAACCTGCTCGTCGGCCAGAATAGCATCCGGCGTGCCGTGGGCAATCAGTTTGCCCTGGCTGACGATGTAGGCGCGTTCACATACGTCCAGCGTCTCGCGCACGTTGTGGTCGGTGATCAGCACGCCCAGGCCGCTGTCACGCAGGTGCTCGATGATTTTTTTGATGTCGATAACGGAAATCGGATCCACCCCGGCGAAGGGTTCGTCCAGCAGAATGAATTTCGGGTTGGCCGCCAGCGCGCGGGCGATTTCGACGCGGCGGCGTTCACCGCCGGACAACGCCTGGCCAAGGCTGTCGCGCAGATGGGAGATATGGAACTCTTCCATCAGCTCCTTGGCACGGTCTTCGCGCTGTTCGCTGGTGAGGTCGGGACGGATCTCCAGCACCGCCATCAGGTTGTCGTACACGCTCAGGCGGCGGAAGATCGACGCTTCCTGCGGCAGGTAACCAATACCGCGGCGCGCGCGGGCGTGCAGCGGCAGCAGGCTGATGTCTTCTTCGTCGATCACGATGCGCCCGGCGTCGCGCGGCACGATGCCGACCACCATGTAGAAGGTGGTGGTTTTACCGGCGCCGTTCGGGCCGAGCAGGCCGACGATCTCGCCGGATTTCACTTTCAGGCTGACGTCTTCGACAACTTTACGGCCCTTGTAGGCTTTCGCCAGGTTTTCTGCGATGAGTGTTGCCATAAGTGATTAGTTACTCTTTTTTTGCTCGTTTTTGTCTTGCAACTGCGACGGTACCAGAACCGTTGTCACGCGTTTGCCTTTATCGCTAAACGCCTGCATTTGCTGCTGTTGCACCAGATAGGTGATGCGATCGCCTTTCACGTTGCTGTCGAGCTGCTCCAGATAGGCGTTGCCCGTCAGGGTCACCAGCTGGGTCGCCACGTCGTAACGCACTTTCTGCGCGTGGCCTTTGACCGGCTTGCCGCTGTCCTGCATCTGGTAGAAGGTTACCGGGTTGCCGAACGCTTCAATATAGGTCTTATTCTGATCTCCGCCCGGGCGGGTGACTACCACCTTGTCGGCGCGAATATCGATGGTGCCCTGTTTGATCACCACGTTGTCGGTGAAGGTGCTGACGTTGCTTTGCATGTCCAACGACTGCTTGAGCGAGTCGATGCTGACCGGCTGGCTGGAGTCGGATTTCAGCGCCAGAGCGGGGGCGCTGGCGGCCAAAACTAAGCTGCCGAGCAACAGGTTACGGAGTTGGTTTTTGGTTCTGAATTTCATAGTTGGTCTTAACCTTATCAATCAGCTCAGCGGTTTTGGTCCGCAGGTTCCCACGCATTTTCATGCCGTTAGAGGTAAAATTGGTCCCGTAAAGCGTGACTTCGTCATCGGAGGTGACGTCCTGGGTGACCAGGTTTACCTGAGCGTTGTCCGTCTTAATTTTTTCCAGCTGCGAGGTGGTGGTCAGGCTGTTCACCTCGACGTGACCATACAGATACAGCATTCGGTCTTTAGTCAGTTTGGCGCGATCGGCGCGAACTGACCAGGTGGCCACCGCATTCTCATCGAACAGCGTCATCACCGGCTGGGTGAACCAGCTCAGCTCGCCGGCGGTGTAATACTTCGCGTCTTCCGCCACCAGTTTGTAATTCAGCTTGCCGGCCGGGTTGTACACCACGGTGACCGTGTGCTGGCTCTGGTAGGTCGGATCCTGATCGTTGACCGGGCCAGGGGCCGTGTCGTCGCTGAAGTCCGTCATGTTCCAGCCGATCAGCGCCAGAACGATCACCGTCAACAGGATGGTGATCCACAGTTTGGTTTTACTCATATCGACAGCCCTTTGGCGTCCTCCAGCTTATTTTGAGCCAAAAGAATGATGTCGCACAGTTCGCGTACCGCGCCGCGGCCGCCGGCAATGCGGGTGACGTAGTGGGCGCGCGGCGTCAGCAGCGGATGGGCGTCCGCCACTGCGACCGCCAGGCCGACCTGCGCCATCACCGGCCAGTCGATCAGGTCATCGCCGATATAGGCGACCTGATCCGCCGTTAACGACAGTTTATCCAACAGTTCGCGGAAGGCCAAAAGCTTATCGGACTGCCCCTGATACAGATGGGTGATGCCGAGCGTCTGCGCGCGGTCCTCCAGCAGCCTGGCGGAGCGCCCGGTGATGATCGCCACCTCGATGTCTGAGGTTTTCAAGCAGCGGATGCCGTAGCCGTCGCGCACGTTGAACGCCTTCAGTTCTTCACCGTTGTTGCCCATGAAGATCAGGCCGTCTGACAGCACGCCGTCAACGTCGCAAATCAACAGGCGGATGTTCCCGGCACGCGCCATAACCTCTTGTTCTACCGGCCCGTAGCAGGTTTCTACCATACCCATTCCGTTCTATTCCTTAATTAAACGACGCCGGCGCGCAGCATGTCATGCATATGTACCACACCCAGCAACTGGTCGCCATCGGCAACCAGCAGCGCGGTGATGTGGCGTTGTTGCATCAGGTTCAATGCATCGACCGCCAGGATGTTGGGGCGCACCCGCACGCCGCCCGGCGTCATGACATCGGCAATCTTCGCCTCGTGCAGGTTGATGCCCATGTCGAACACCCGGCGCAGGTCGCCATCGGTAAAGATGCCGGCGATTTTCATCAGATCGTCGCAGATCACCGTCAGGCCCAGATTTTTGCGGGTAATTTCCAGCAACGCGTCGCGCAACGAGGCGTCGGCGCTGACGTGGGGAATTTCATCGCCGCTGTGCATGATATCGCTAACCCGCAGCAGCAGTTTGCGGCCGAGTGCGCCGCCCGGATGCGACAGCGCGAAATCTTCCGGCGTGAAACCGCGCGCTTTCAGCAGCGCGACGGCCAGCGCATCGCCCATCACCAGTGTGGCGGTGGTGCTGGTGGTCGGCGCCAGCCCCAGCGGGCAGGCTTCCTGCGGCACCTTGATGCACAGGTGGATATCCGCCGCTTTACCCATCGAGCTTTCCGGATTGTTAGTCATACAGATGAGGGTGATCTGTTGGCGTTTCAACACCGGGATCAGCGCCAGGATCTCGCTGGACTCGCCGGAGTTGGAGATGGCGAGCACGATGTCCTGCGGGGTGACCATGCCCAAATCGCCATGGCTGGCCTCCGCCGGATGAACGAAGAATGAGGGCGTGCCGGTGCTGGCGAAGGTCGCGGCGATCTTGCAGCCGATGTGGCCGGATTTGCCCATGCCCATCACCACCACTTTGCCGCCGCAGGCGGCGATGGTTTCGCAGGCGCGGGTGAAGTCTGCGTTGATGTAGCTGTCGAGCTGAGCCAGCCCTTCACGCTCTATCTGAAGCACTTCTTTGCCGGCCTGTTGAAAATCGAAGCCCGGTTGCAACTCAATGTTCGACATACTCATTCCCGTCGGTTTAGCCGAAAGTACTGAAAGGGTTAAAGAACAGCACCGCAAGATACGCAATAAAGCCGCATAATAACAGCGCGCCCGCCAGGTGGCCGATGCGATGTTTGCGGCCGATGCACAGCACGCTCAGCAGCACGCTGGCCGCCAGCATCACCCAGTAATCGCGATGGAAGGCGGCGGTGTCAACGCTGCCCGGCGACAGCAGGGCGGGTACGCCCAGCACGATCACCGTGTTGAAAATATTGGAGCCGATGATATTGCCAATCGCCATATCATCCTCGCCCTTGAGCGCCCCGGCGATGGAGGTGGCCAGTTCGGGCAGGCTGGTGCCGATGGCGATAATGGTCAAACCGACCACCAGTTCGCTCAGACCGAAATAGTGCGCGATCACCGTCGCGTTATCGACCACCATTCTGGAAGAGAGCGGCAGAATGATAAACGCCAGCACCAGCCACAGCACGGCCACGGTATTGCTGCTGTCCTGCGGCAGCTCGGCGATCTGCTCCATGGTCAGGCTGTCGCTGCCCTCGCGCTGCGCCAGCCGGGCGATTTTCAGCATCAGCAGGATGAAGCCGGCGGCGGCGGCCAGCAGCAGCACGCCGTCCAGCCTGCTCAGGGTGCCGTCCATCAACACGAAACCGCATAATACTGTGACCGCTAACATCAGCGGCAGTTCGCGCCGCAGTATCTCAGAGCGCGCGGCCAGCGGGTGAATCAGCGCCGCCACGCCCAGAATCAATAAAATGTTGGTGATGTTGGAACCTAATACGTTGCCAACGGCCATATCTATCTGCCCGTTCAGCGCGGCGGTGGTGGACACGATCAGCTCCGGCAGCGAAGTGCCGATGCCGACGATGGTCATGCCGATGATCAGCGGCGGTACGCCGAGCGAGCGGGAAATCACGGCAGCACCATAAACTAAGCGGTCTGCACCGTACACCAGTAGAAATAAACCAACGATTAATAATGCTATCGCGAGAAACATGCAGGGTCCTTTGTCGGGTATTATCCCGGTTCGTTGGTTAAAGCCGTCAATGCGGCGGTATTGCTTGCCCTCCGTTGCGCGCGTTTGAGCCGCAGCAACGGTTTTCCCCGGCTAATAGTTGAACAGTTTCGTTTTTTTTCGTTATGGCGCCAATTTTGACCGGGTGGCGCGGAAAAGTAAAACCAATGGCACCATTGGTTGCGAAATGGCAGTAAGTTTTTGTAAAGATGAGACGGATTGCGCCCATTGCTTTAACATCACGGGTAGATTCAGCAAAAGATGAGTCGTAAAGGGTCCATTAACATGCTCCAAAAGGCAGATAATTTGGTCGAAGTGCGCGACATGAGCTTCTCGCGCGGCGACCGACGGATATTTGAAGACATCAACCTGACGGTGCCCCGCGGTAAGGTCACGGCGATCATGGGGCCATCAGGCATCGGCAAAACCACGCTGCTGCGCCTGATCGGCGGCCAGCTGGCGCCGGACAGCGGGGAGATTTGGTTCGACGGCGACAACATTCCCGCGTTGTCCCGCCGTCAGTTATACGACGCGCGCAAAAAGATGAGCATGCTGTTCCAGTCGGGCGCGCTGTTTACCGATTTGACCGTATTCGAAAACGTGGCCTACCCGCTGCGCGAGCACAGCAGCCTGCCGGAGCCTTTGTTGCGCAGTACGGTGCTGATGAAGCTGGAAGCGGTGGGGCTGCGCGGCGCGGCCCAGCTGATGCCCAATGAGCTTTCCGGCGGCATGGCGCGCCGGGCGGCGTTGGCGCGCGCGATCGCGCTGGACCCTGAGATGATCATGTTCGACGAACCCTTCGTCGGCCAGGATCCGATCACCATGGGCGTGCTGGTCAAGCTGATCGATGAGCTGAACCATGCGCTGGGCATTACCTGCATCGTGGTGTCGCACGACGTGCCGGAGGTGCTGAGCATCGCCGACTACGCCTACATCGTGGCCGACAACCGGGTGATCGCCGAAGGCACCACGCAGCAATTGCAGAACAATCCTGATGCGCGCGTGCGCCAGTTCCTGGATGGTATAGCGGATGGGCCGGTGCCGTTCCGCTATCCGGCCGGGGATTATCAGACCGAACTGCTAGGCTTAGGGAGTAAATAAGCTCATGTTATTAAGAGCGTTAGCGTCGTTGGGGCGCAGTGGCATCAACACCAGCGCCAGCTTCGGCCGCGCCGGGTTGATGCTGTTCAACGCGTTGATTGGCCGGCCGGAACCCGGCAAGCAGTGGCCGCTATTGTTGAAACAGCTCTACAGCGTCGGCGTGCAGTCGCTGCTGATCATCATGGTCTCCGGGCTGTTTATCGGCATGGTGCTGGGCCTGCAGGGCTATATCGTGCTCACCACTTACAGCGCCGAGGCCAGCCTTGGCATGATGGTGGCGCTGTCGCTGCTGCGCGAGCTGGGGCCGGTGGTCACGGCGCTGCTGTTCGCCGGCCGCGCCGGTTCCGCACTCACGGCGGAAATCGGCCTGATGAAGGCGACGGAGCAGATCTCCAGCCTGGAAATGATGGCGGTCGATCCGCTGCGGCGCATCGTGGCGCCGCGCTTCTGGGCCGGGTTTATCAGCATGCCGCTGCTGACCATCATCTTCGTGGCGATCGGCATTTGGGGCGGTTCGGTGGTCGGCGTGGACTGGAAGGGCATCGACAGCGGCTTCTTCTGGTCGGCGATGCAGGGCGCCGTGGAGTGGAAAAAAGATCTGCTCAACTGCCTGATCAAAAGCGTGGTATTCGCCATTACCGTAACCTGGATTGCCATTTTCAATGGGTACGACGCCGTGCCTACCTCTGAAGGGATTAGCCGGGCGACGACGCGTACCGTGGTGCATTCGTCACTGGCGGTGTTGGGATTGGATTTCGTGCTGACCGCACTGATGTTTGGGAATTGATTCGATGCAAACGAAGAAGAGTGAAATCTGGGTTGGGGCATTTATGCTGATCGCGCTGTGCGCCATCGTGTTTATCTGCCTGC
The DNA here is from genome assembly GCF_022678525.1 of Serratia sp. PGPR-27. Lineage (NCBI taxonomy): Bacteria > Pseudomonadati > Pseudomonadota > Gammaproteobacteria > Enterobacterales > Yersiniaceae > Serratia > Serratia sp. PGPR-27. Next base: position 163,223 of record NZ_JALBYS010000002.1, read on the forward strand.
AGGTGGCGAACCTTAAATCGATCGGCAGCGAGCCGACCTACCGCATTTACGCGACGTTCGACAACATCGGCGGCCTGAAACCGCGTTCGCCGGTGAAAATTGGCGGCGTGGTGATCGGCCGCGTGGCGGACATCGAACTCGATTCGAAAACCTACACGCCGCGCGTAGCGCTGGATATCCAGAAAAAGTACGACCAAATCCCGGATACCAGCTCGCTGGCGATCCGCACCTCCGGCCTGCTGGGCGAGCAATATCTGGCGCTTAACGTGGGCTTTGAAGATCCTGATATGGGCACCACCATCCTGAAAGATGGCGGCACCATTCAGGACACCAAATCAGCCATGGTTCTGGAAGACCTAATCGGCCAGTTCCTGTATAAAAGCGGCGGTCAGGACAGCGCCAAATCGGGAGACGCGGCCGCTGAGCCGGCTGCCGGCGCCGCACCGCAACCCGCTGTTCCAAATCATTAAGAGAGGATACCTGCATGTTTAAACGTTTACTGATGGTGGCTCTGCTGGTGGTTGCACCGCTGGCGAGCGCAGCCGACCAAACCAATCCCTACAGCATGATGCAAGAAGCGGCGCAGAAGACTTTCAGCCGTTTGAAGAACGAACAGCCGAAGATCAAGCAGGACCCGAACTACCTGCGTGCCATCGTGCATCAGGAACTGATGCCGTTCGTGCAGGTGAAATACGCCGGCGCGCTGGTGCTGGGGCGTTACTACAAAGAGGCAACGCCTGCGCAGCGCGAAGCTTACTTCACCGCCTTCCAGGCTTACCTGGAGCAGGCTTACGGCCAGGCGCTGGCGATGTATCACGGCCAGACTTACCAGATCGCGCCTGAACAGCCGCTGGGCAATGCCGACATCGTGGCTATTCGCGTCACCATCATCGACAACGGCGGCCGCCCGCCGGTGCGTCTGGATTTCCAATGGCGCAAGAACAGCAAAACCGGCTACTGGCAGGCGTATGACATGATCGCCGAAGGCGTCAGCATGATCACCACCAAGCAAAATGAGTGGGCGTCTACGCTGCGTACTCAGGGCATCGACGGCCTGACCAAGCAGCTGCAGGCCGCCGCCGCGCAGCCTATCACGCTGGACAAGAAAAACTGATGTCGGCAGCGCTCAGCTTCGAATCAGAGCGGCAGACGCTGATCCTGCGCGGTGAACTGGACCGGGAAACGCTGCAGCCGCTGTGGCGGCAGCGCGCCGCGCTGATGGCGGATAAAACCGCGATCGACGTGGCGCAACTGCAGCGCGTGGACTCCGCCGGGCTGGCGCTGTTGCTGCATCTGCAGGAAGAGCAGCGCCAACGCGGCGTAGCGCTGAAAATTTTCGGCGCTACCGAGCGCCTGAAAACGCTGATCGCGCTCTACAACCTGCAGGCGATAATGCCTGTCGATACCGCCGGTTAGCGGCGTTTTACGCCGCTCTTGCGTGGTAAAACGATACAAAGCCCCTGTTATGCAGGGGCTTTTTCTTTAGTTTAAGAAAACATCGTATTCCACTAAGATACTAGGCTGTTTATGATCCTTTAGCGGCAGAACTGGATACTATGGAAACCAACGAGATTAAAGACGTGCTGATGCAGGCATTGGCACTGGATGAAGTACATGTGACGGGCGACGGTAGCCATTTTCAGGCGATCGTGGTCGGTGAACTGTTCGCCGGCATGAGCCGCGTCAAAAAACAGCAGACGGTTTACGCACCGCTGATGGAATACATTGCGGACAACCGCATTCATGCCTTGTCTATTAAGGCGTACACCCCTGAAGAGTGGCAGCGAGACCGCAAACTCAACGGATTTTAAGGCTGTTTGCCCTGCCGGGCGGGCAGCTTCAGATTAGATAACAGAGAGTAGTCAGATGGATAAATTTCGTGTGCAGGGTCGGACCCGCCTGAGCGGTGAAGTGTCTATTTCCGGGGCCAAAAACGCCGCCCTGCCGATCCTGTTCGCCGCCCTGTTGGCGGAAGAGCCGGTCGAGCTGCAGAATGTCCCTAAGCTGAAGGACATCGACACCACCATTAAACTACTCAACCAGTTGGGTACCAAGATTGAGCGCAACGGTTCGGTCTTCGTGGACGCCAGCGGCGTGAACGAGTTTTGCGCCCCTTACGATCTGGTGAAAACCATGCGCGCTTCCATTTGGGCGCTGGGGCCGCTGGTGGCGCGTTTCGGCCGCGGTCAGGTTTCCCTGCCGGGCGGCTGCGCGATTGGCGCGCGTCCGGTCGATCTGCACATCACCGGCCTGGAGCAGTTGGGCGCCGAGATCAAGCTGGAAGAAGGCTACGTCAAGGCGTCCGTCGAGGGCCGCCTGAAGGGCGCGCACATCGTCATGGACAAGGTGAGCGTGGGCGCGACCGTGACCATCATGAGCGCCGCGACCCTGGCGACCGGCACCACCGTTATCGAAAACGCCGCGCGTGAGCCGGAAATTGTCGATACCGCCAACTTCCTCAACACGCTGGGCGCGAAGATCAGCGGCGCAGGCAGCGACAAGATCACCATCGAGGGCGTCGAGCGTCTGGGCGGCGGCGTGTACCGCGTGCTGCCTGACCGCATCGAGACCGGCACCTTCCTGATCGCCGCCGCGGTTTCCGGCGGCAAAGTGATGTGCCGCAACACCCGTCCGGACACGCTGGATGCGGTGCTGGCCAAGCTGCGCGAAGCCGGTGCCGATATCGAAGTGGGCGAAGACTGGATCAGCCTGGACATGCACGGCAAACGCCCGAAAGCGGTCACCGTGCGCACCGCGCCGCACCCGGGGTTCCCGACCGACATGCAGGCCCAGTTCAGCCTGCTGAACCTGGTGGCGGAAGGCACCGGCGTCATCACCGAGACCATCTTCGAAAACCGCTTCATGCACGTGCCGGAATTGATCCGCATGGGCGCGCATGCGGAGATCGAGAGCAACACCGTGATCTGTCATGGCGTTGAACAGCTGTCCGGCGCTCAGGTGATGGCGACCGATCTGCGCGCTTCCGCCAGCCTGGTGATCGCCGGCTGCATCGCCGACGGCGTGACCGTTGTCGATCGCATCTATCACATCGATCGCGGCTATGAGCGTATTGAAGACAAGCTGCGCGCGCTGGGTGCGAACATCGAGCGCGTGAAAGGCGAGTAAGCCATTAGCGCCGGCGCGGCTGCGTCGGCAGGATGAATAGCAAAGGGCCGGCTATCAATGCCGGCCCTTTTTTAATTGCTGTCTTCCGGGAATTCACCCACCGTCATTTTCAACGTAATGCGTTTGCCGTCGCGCAGCACGATAACCGGTATCTCGGTGCCCGGCCTGATCTCCGCCACCTGGTCCATGGTTTCCAGCACGGATACCGCCGGTTTGTTATCCACGTTGATGATGATGTCGTTGATCTGGAAGCCGGCGTTGCTCGCCGGGCCGTTCGGCGTAATCTCGGTCACGATGATGCCCTGCAGGCGATCGATGCCGGAATTGGAGGGGCGCAGCGGAATGATCTCTTTGCCCTGAATGCCGAAATAGCCGCGGATAACGCGGCCGTCGCGGATCAGCTTGTCCATGATTTTGGTAGCCAGTTCGATCGGGATCGCAAAGCCCAGTCCTTCCGGCGTTTCGCCGTCGGTGATTTTGTCATAGGTCAGGGTGTTGATACCGATCAGCTCACCCAGCGAGTTGACCAGCGCGCCGCCGGAGTTGCCGCGGTTGATTGAGGCGTCGGTCTGCAGGAACGTCTGCCGGCCGGTGGTGCTCATACTGATGCGCCCGGTAGCGCTGAGGATGCCCTGAGTCACGGTTTGCCCCAGGTTATAGGGGTTGCCGATCGCCAGCACCACGTCGCCGACGTGGGCAACGCGATTTTTATTGGTCGGGATCACCGGCAGGTTGCCGGGATCGATCTTCAGCACCGCCAGGTCGGTCAGGCCGTCGGAGCCGACCAGCAGCGCTTCATAGCGGCGGCCATCCTGCAACACCACGGTGATCTGCTGAGCGTCTTTGATCACGTGGCGGTTGGTGATGATGTAGCCGCGTTCGTTCATGATCACGCCGGAACCGAGCGACAGCACGTTGGCGGCGCCGTTCAGGTTGCGGTTGTAGATGTTCACCACGGCAGGGGCGGCGCGGCGCACCGCCTTGTTGTAGCTCACCGGCGTTTCGTCGCTGGTATTCTCGGTTTTCTCTGCAAACAGGCCGTTGGAAGAGCGCAGCATGGGCAGGGCGGCCAACAGAAGGCCGGCAACGATGAGACCGATAACGACAGAACGCAAGAGCTTAGCAAACATGGAGTTTTCGTGGTGTGGTGAACGATGTTCGGAGGATAGCATGAGTTAACCGGGCGCAGTATGTCACCGAGCCCGGTTTTTGCACAAATTAACGCAGCAGCAGATAAATGGTTTCGTTACCGCGCACGATATTGAGCGCCATCACCGGTGGCTTGGCTTCCAGCACCTTGCGCAGCGCGGTGATACTGTCCACGCGCTGGCGGTTGACGCCGATGATCACGTCGCCTTTTTGCAGGCCGATTTGCGCCGCCGTCGAGCCTTTATCCACGTTCTCCACCTTCACGCCCTTGTCGCCGCTCGGCAGCGCGCCGTTGCTGAGGGATACCCCCTGCAGCGCCGGCGACAGCGTTTCGGCATTGGTCGAGGCGCTCTCGCTGTTGTCCAGCGTGACCGAGACTTCCTGCGGTTTACCGTCGCGCAGCAGGCCTACCTTGAGGGTTTTGCCCGGTGCGGTGGTGCCGACCTTGGCGCGCAGTTCGGCAAAGCTGTTCACCGGTTTGCCGTCGACGGAAACCAGAATATCCCCGGCTTTGATGCCGGCCTTGGCGGCGGCGGATTTCGGCAACACTTCGCTGACGAAGGCGCCGCGCTGCGCGTCGGTGTTGAAGGCTTTGGCCATGTCCGGGGTCATTTCACTGCCCTTGATGCCAAGCAGGCCGCGTTTCACTTCGCCGAATTCGATCAGCTGCTGGCTCAGGTTCTGCGCCATATTGCTCGGAATGGCGAAGCCGATGCCGACGTTGCCGCCGCTCGGCGCCAGAATGGCGGTATTGATGCCGATCAGTTCGCCGTTCAGGTTAACCAGCGCGCCACCGGAGTTGCCGCGGTTGATGGAGGCATCGGTCTGAATGAAGTTTTCCAGCCCTTCCAGATTCAGGCCGGTGCGGCCCAGCGCCGAGATGATGCCGGAGGTGGCGGTTTGGCCCAGGCCGAACGGGTTGCCGACCGCCACGGCGAAGTCGCCGACGCGCAGTTGGTCGGAATCGGCCATCTTGATGGCGGTCAGGTTTTTGGTATCGCTGAGCTGCAGCAGGGCGATGTCGGACTGTTCATCGCGCCCGACCAGCTTGGCGTCCAGCTCACGGCCGTCGTTCAACTGTACGCGGATTTTATCGGCGTTGTTGATGACGTGGTTGTTGGTCAGCACGTAGCCCTTGGCGGCGTCGATGATCACGCCGGAGCCCAACCCCTCAAACGGGCGGGAACTCTGCTGTTGACCGGGGAAGTTGGGGCCGAAGAAGCGTCTGAACTCTTCCGGCAACTGTTGACGCTGCACCTGGGTGCCAGCGACATGCACGCTCACGACGGCGGGCAAGACTTTTTCCAGCATCGGCGCCAGGCTCGGCAGCGGCTGCCCCTGCACGGCGACGGGCAGGGCCGCGTTGGCCGCCGGTGCGGCGCTGAGCGCCAGACCGAGGCTCATTGCCAATGCACTAAGAATTAACGACTTTTTCTTCATTGATGATAACTCTCTCAATACCTGCCGATGAAAATTTGATGATAAGGCAATCGCCTTGTCATAGTGAAGGGTAAGACCGTGAATTTGCGTGCAAAGTTCAGTAAAGGTAATGCGAAGGAAGGTCAATATGGCACAAACGGGATTAAACCCGCGGGAGGCCCCGCGGGCGAAGAAGGAATATCAGTCGCGGCGTGCGCTTTGACCGCGCAGCAGGCCGGAGGCCCCTTCAGAGTAGTCGCGCGGCATTTCCACCGGCGCCTGATCGTTGTCCGCTTCCGCTTCGGTCAGGCGATAGCGGAACGGGTTCTCCTGCATCGGCAGATCCGGCAGCAGGTTGTTGGAGCTTTTCGCCATGTGCTGATACAGCTGGCGATAATCGCGCGCCATGTTGTCCAGCAGCTCGGCGCTGCGGGCAAAGTGGCCGACCAGCTCCTGACGGTACTCTTCCAGCTCGGTTTTGCTCTTGTCCAGCTCGTTCTGCAGGACTTGTTGTTGACGTAATTTACGGTTGCCAAAACGCATCGCCACCGCACCAATCACGATACCGACGACCAAACCAATCAGCGCATACTCCCAGGTCATGATGACTCCTATTTTGACTTCGTTGTTCCGCAGGGATTTTTCACTTAATAATATCCACTATAACCGTTAACCTTGTCCGAGTGGAATCCTGATGCGCTTCCACCTAATTTTTACAGGGTTTTCAGCGGCGCCCGCAGCGGGCATTTGTGGCGATAACGGTGCGAATCGGCATCAACTTGCCGCCAACGTTGGCTAAATAATTTCTAAGCGTTCTTAGGGAACATCGAACAGATGCAGGCACTATCACCGTTATCTCGCTACCAGCAGGCGCTGGAAGCGGGGGAGTATCAGGCCGATGAGGTTCAACGCCGGGCCGTCACTCAACTGGATCGCATTTATCAGGCTCTGTTGCAAAAGCCGGCGGCGAGCGCGCCGGCCGGCGGGCTGCGCGGCAAGCTCAGCCGTTTGCTGGGCAAGGGCGGCGAAACGGCGCCGCAGCGCCCGGTGCAGGGGCTGTACATGTGGGGCGGCGTCGGGCGCGGCAAAACCTGGCTGATGGACATGTTCTTCCACAGTCTGCCGGGCGATCGCAAAATGCGCCTGCACTTCCACCGCTTCATGCTGCGGGTGCATGAAGAGCTGACCGAGTTGCAGGGACGGGAAAACCCGCTGGACATCGTCGCCGACGGCTTCAAGGCCGAGACCGACGTATTGTGCTTCGACGAGTTCTTCGTCTCCGACATCACCGACGCCATGCTGCTGGCCACGCTGCTGCAGGCGCTGTTCGCCCGGGGCATCACGCTGGTGGCCACGTCGAACATCCCGCCGGACGATCTGTACCGCAACGGCCTGCAGCGGGCGCGTTTCCTGCCGGCCATCGATCTGATCAACGAGTACTGCGACGTAATGAACGTCGACGCCGGCATCGACTATCGTCTGCGCACCCTGACCCAGGCGCACCTCTACCTGACACCGCTGAACGACCAGACGCGCGAGGCGCTGGATCGGATGTTCGTCAAGCTGGCGGGCAAGGCGGGGGAGGACGCGCCGGTGCTGCAGATCAACCATCGGCCGCTGCAGGCGATCCGTTCGGTGGACGGCGTGCTGGCGGTGGATTTCCACACGCTGTGCGAAGAGGCGCGCAGCCAGCTGGACTACATTGCGCTGTCGCGGCTGTATCACAGCGTGATCCTGTATAATGTGCAGGTGATGGGGCCGCTGAAAGAGAATACCGCGCGCCGTTTCCTGGCGCTGGTGGATGAATTTTACGAGCGTCACATCAAGCTGGTGATCGGCGCCGAAGCGTCGATGTTCGAGATCTATCAGGGGGTGCAGCTGAAATTTGAATTCCAGCGCTGCCTGTCGCGCCTGCAGGAAATGCAGAGCGAAGAGTACCTCAAGCTGCCGCATCTGCCCTGAGCCCGCCGGGCCTATCGCCGGTTGTCCGCCGCCGGCGATAAATTTATTTTCCATTCAAAAACCGTTCGATCTTTGTGAGCGACTTCTCTATAATCTTGCGACCCCACGTTACAACAAAGTTTTTTTTCCCAAAAACTTTATAGTGCCGGCAATGGCTATTCGAAGGGGTAGGTTTGCTGGACTTGTATGGTCGTGTGAGCCTCAACTGTTTTCGAGCGTTTGGGTGTTCACCAACGTGTAACTAATTATTGGGTAAGCTTTCTAATGAAAACTTTTACAGCTAAACCAGAAACCGTAAAACGCGACTGGTACGTTGTTGATGCAGATGGTAAAACTTTAGGCCGTCTCGCTACTGAACTGGCTCGTCGCCTGCGCGGCAAGCATAAAGCGGAATACACCCCGCACGTGGATACCGGTGATTACATCATCGTTCTGAACGCTGACAAAGTTGCTGTAACCGGCAACAAGCGTACAGACAAAGTGTACTACCACCACACCGGCCACATCGGTGGTATCAAGCAAGCGACCTTTGAAGAGATGATTGCCCGCCGTCCTGAGCGCGTGATTGAAATCGCGGTTAAAGGCATGCTGCCAAAGGGCCCGCTGGGTCGTGCTATGTTCCGTAAACTGAAAGTTTACGCGGGCACCGAGCACAATCACGCGGCACAGCAACCGCAAGTTCTGGACATTTAATCGGGATTAATGGCAATGGCTGAAAATCAATACTACGGCACTGGTCGCCGCAAAAGCTCCGCCGCTCGCGTCTTCATCAAGCCGGGCAACGGTAACATCGTTATCAACCAGCGCAGCCTGGAACAGTACTTCGGTCGCGAAACTGCCCGCATGGTAGTTCGTCAGCCGCTGGAACTGGTCGACATGGTTGGCAAACTGGACCTGTACATCACCGTTAAAGGTGGTGGTATCTCCGGTCAAGCTGGCGCTATCCGTCACGGTATCACCCGTGCACTGATGGAATACGATGAGACTCTGCGTTCTGAACTGCGTAAAGCTGGCTTCGTCACCCGTGACGCTCGTCAGGTTGAACGTAAGAAAGTCGGTCTGCGTAAAGCACGTCGTCGTCCGCAGTTCTCCAAGCGTTAATTTTCGCTGCTTCGGCAGTGCGATTTACGCAAAAAACCCGGTGCTTCACCGGGTTTTTTTACGCCTGAAATCCGCCGTCCCCGACTAAAATCTGTGGCATATCAGACAATTCAACATGAATTCGCCGCACCGCCCCCACAAAACAAGCAGAATCTGGTAAACTATCATCCACTTTTGCGCCTGTTCGCCGTGCAGTTGACCTCCTGGGCCGGTTTTTTATGGGCTCGGGTCGCGCTGCGTGCTGCCGGCCTGCGGCAAGATTATTCAGGATAGCAGCCTGTCAGTTGGCTATTCGCAGTATTTTCTAGATAACTTGGAGGTTTTCATGGCTGTCGCTGCCAACAAACGTTCGGTAATGACGCTGTTCTCTGGCCCGACCGACATTTTTAGCCATCAAGTACGTATCGTACTGGCGGAGAAAGGTGTCAGCGTCGAGATCGAGCAGGTCGAAATGGATAACCTGCCGCAAGATCTGATTGACCTCAACCCTTACCAGACGGTGCCTACGCTGGTCGATCGCGAACTGACCCTGTATGAATCCCGCATCATCATGGAATATCTGGATGAGCGTTTCCCGCACCCGCCGCTGATGCCGGTTTACCCGGTTGCCCGTGGTGAGAGCCGTCTGATGATGCTGCGCATCGAGAAGAACTGGTACTCGCTGATGGACAAGATCGAGAAGAGCAGCGGCCAGGAAGCGGAATCCGCCCGTCGCCAACTGCGCGAAGAGTTGCTGGCGATCGCGCCTATCTTCGGTCAGGCGCCGTATTTCATGAGCGAAGAGTTCAGCCTGGTGGATTGCTACCTGGCGCCGTTGTTGTGGCGTCTGCCGCAGTTGGGCATCGAATTGAGCGGTGCCGGTTCCAAAGAGCTGAAAGGCTACATGACCCGCGTCTTCGAACGCGACGCCTTCCTGGCTTCCCTGACCGAAGCCGAGCGTGAAATGCGCCTGCAGACCCGGGGCTAAGCGCGATGGACATGTCTCAGATGACGCCGCGTCGCCCGTATCTGCTGCGGGCGTTCTACGACTGGCTGCTGGATAACCAACTGACGCCGCACCTGGTGGTCGACGTGACTCGCCCGGACGTGCAGGTGCCGATGGAGTTCGCGCGTGACGGCCAGATCGTGCTGAATATCGCGCCGCGCGCGGTAGGCAACCTGGCGTTGGGTAACGAAGACGTGCAGTTCAACGCGCGCTTCGGCGGCGTGCCGCGTCAGGTTTCGGTGCCGATGGCCGCCGTGCTGGCGATCTATGCGCGTGAAAACGGCGCCGGCACGATGTTCGAACCGGAAGCCGCCTACGACGAGAGCGAAGGCGTGTTCGAAGGTCTGGACAATGAGACGATCCCTTCGGAAACCCTGATGTCAGTGATCGACGGCGATCGCCCGGATACCGCGGAAGACAACGGTCCGGATGACGAACCGCCGCAGCCGCCGCGCGGTGGCCGCCCGGCGCTGCGCGTGGTGAAATAACCCCGTGAGAACAAAAGAAAAAGCACCCCATGGGGGTGCTTTTTTTTTGCCCGGCAGAAGCGGGTCAGCCTTTCAACGCGGCAATGCAGGCGTCGCGCGGCGCGCTGAGATCGCCTACGCGTACGGTAGATAGGGCGTGGGTTGCGCGCTCACGGAAATTGGTGATGGCGGTATCGCCTTGCACTTCCGGCGGGGCGGTACAAATGTCATTGAGCGGCAGATCGTTGCCTTTGTTGAGCGCCTGCAACACCGCCGCCGGATTGTAGATCAGGGCTGCGGAGAGGGCCGATTTGATGCCGGCGGTAAAGCCGGCATTGCCGCCGCCGGCCAACTTGGGCGCCAGGGCAATCCAGCTGTCGTCCCCCAGCCGGATGCTGTTTTCCACGGCGCCGAACTGCCCGGCCTTGCCCAACTGCGCCACGACCGGCCGTGCGCCGCGCGCTTCGATATTGTAACCAACCTCCTGCGAATCCAGCGCCATGGCTGAAGCGCTGAAACTGACGGCCAGCAGCGCGCCGGCCAACAGGGAAATGGAGCATTTCATGTTCGCTATCCTTATCTCGGTGTCAGGCGCAGCCGCGCCCCGCAATGGTGCTAACTCAATACTATAGCGCGTTGAGGCGGTGAGGAGCGGGGAGGTTGTTACAAAGCGTGGCAGGCTAAAAACAGAGGCCCGGCAATATGCCGGGCCTCTGATGGTACGGAAGGTTTACACTTCCAGGTAGTTCATGATGCCGTCTGCCGCTTTGCGGCCTTCGGCGATCGCCGTCACTACCAGGTCAGATCCGCGCACTGCGTCACCACCGGCGAAGATTTTCGGGTTGCTGGTTTGGAACGCGTTGTCGCTGCCTTCCGGCGCCAGGATGCGGCCCTGTTTATCCAGCTGCACGTCGTGCGCCGCCAGCCAGTCCATGCGGTGTGGGCGGAAACCGAACGCCATCACCACCGCATCCGCGTCGATCACGTGTTCGGAACCCGGCACCTGCTCCGCCGTCTGACGGCCGTTGGCATCCGGCGCGCCCAGCTGAGTGCGTACCATTTTCACTCCGGCCACGCGGCCGGCGCTGTTCAGTTCGATGCTCAGCGGCTGCAGGTTGAACTGGAAGTCCACTCCTTCTTCCCGGGCGTTCTTCACTTCGCGCTTGGAGCCCGGCATGTTGGCTTCGTCGCGGCGGTAGGCGCAGATGACCTGCGTTGCGCCCTGACGCACCGAGGTACGCACGCAGTCCATGGCGGTATCGCCGCCGCCCAGCACCACCACCCGTTTGCCTTCCATGCTGACGTAAGGCTCGTGCTGCTCGGTTTCATACCCCATCAGCTGCTTGGTGTTGGCGATCAGGAACGGCAGCGCGTCGTACACGCCCTGCGCCTCCTCATTCTCCAGGCCGCCGCGCATCGACTGATAGGTGCCGACGCCGAGGAACACCGCATCGTACTCGCTCAGCAAGGTCTCCATGCTGACGTCTTTACCCACTTCGGTGTTCAACTGGAACTCGATGCCCATCTCGCTGAAGATGCCGCGGCGTTTGACCATCACTTCCTTTTCCAGCTTGAAAGCCGGGATGCCGAAGGTCAGCAGGCCGCCGATCTCCGGATGACGATCGTATACGACCGCCTTGACGCCATTGCGGGTCAGCACGTCGGCGCAGGCCAGCCCGGCAGGCCCGGCACCGACGATCGCCACGCGCTTGCCGGTCGGCTGCACGTGCGACATGTCCGGCTTCCAGCCCATTTCGATGGCCTTATCGCTGATGTAGCGCTCGATATTGCCGATGGTGACCGCGCCGAACTCGTCGTTCAGGGTGCAGGAGCCTTCGCACAGGCGATCCTGCGGGCATACGCGGCCGCACACTTCCGGCAGGCTGTTGGTCTGATGCGCCAGGTCCGCCGCTTCCATGATGCGGCCTTCATTGGCCAGTTTCAGCCAGTTCGGGATGTAGTTGTGCACCGGGCACTTCCACTCGCAGTACGGGTTGCCGCAGGACAGACAGCGGTCCGCCTGGGCCTTGGCCTGGGTTTCCGAAAACGGTTCGTAGATCTCGACGAACTCGATTTTGCGGATCTTCAGCGGTTTCTTTGGCGGATCAACACGCTGCAGGTCGATAAATTGATAAACGTTCTGGCTCATTAATGACCTACCTCTTACTGCGCCTGCACCCGCAGCTCGGCTGCGGAACGGCTACGGTGACCCAACAGCGCTTTGACATCGCTGGACTTCGGTTTGACCAGGGCGAACTTCGGCGCCCACTCCGGCCAGTTGGCCAGGATCTCTTCCGCGCGGGAAGAGCCGGTCGCCTGCACGTGTTCGGTGATCAGGCCGCGCAGGTGCTCCTCATGGATCGCCAGCTGATCGACATCCAGCACTTCCACCAGCTCCGGGTTTACGCGCTTGCGGAACTCGCCGTCTTCGTCCAGCACGTAGGCGAAGCCGCCGGTCATGCCGGCACCGAAGTTGATGCCGGTTTTACCCAGCACGCAGACGATGCCGCCGGTCATGTATTCGCAGCCGTTGTCGCCGATGCCTTCCACCACGGTGATGGCGCCGGAGTTGCGCACCGCGAAGCGTTCGCCCGCGCGGCCGGCGGCGAACAGCTTGCCGCCGGTGGCGCCGTACAGGCAGGTGTTGCCGACGATGCTGGCTTCATGGCTGCGGAAGGCGGAGCCGATCGGCGGACGCACCGCGATGCTGCCGCCGGCCATGCCTTTGCCGACATAGTCGTTGGCGTCGCCGGTCAGGGTCAGCTCGACGCCACCGGCGTTCCAGACGCCGAAGCTCTGCCCGGCGGTGCCGGAGAAGTGCGCCTTGATCGGATCGCCTGCCATCCCCTGATCGCCGTGTACGTTGGCGATCGCGCCGGACAGCATGGCGCCCACGGAGCGGTCGGTGTTGCGAATGTCGAAGTAGAAGGTTTTACCCTGCTTCGCTTCGATGTACGGCTGCGCCTGCGCCAGCAACTCTTTGTTCAGCAGACCCTTGTCGAACGCCGGGTTGCTGCTTTCGGTACAGTACACCGCTTTGCCCGGATGCGGCGTGGCGGTTGTCAGCAACGGCGACAGATCCAGCTTGTTCTGCTTGGCGGAAATGCCGTCCAGCTCGGTCAGGAATTCGGTGCGGCCGATCAGATCCACCAGTTGGCTCACGCCCAGCTGGGCCATGATCTCGCGGGTCTCACGCGCGATAAACTGGAAGTAATTCGTCACGCGTTCCGGCAGGCCGTGGTAATGATCGCGGCGCAGCTTGTCGTCCTGAGTCGCAACGCCGGTCGCGCAGTTGTTGAGGTGGCAGATGCGCAGGTATTTGCAGCCCAGCGCCACCATCGGCCCGGTGCCGAAGCCGAAGCTTTCCGCGCCCAGGATCGCCGCTTTGACGATGTCCACGCCGGTTTTCAGGCCGCCGTCCACCTGCAGGCGGATCTTGTGGCGCAGGCCGTTGGCCACCAGCGCCTGCTGGGTTTCCACCAGGCCCAGTTCCCATGGGCAGCCGGCATATTTCACCGAGGACAGCGGGCTGGCGCCGGTGCCGCCGTCGTAACCGGCGATGGTGATCAGATCGGCATAGGCTTTCGCCACGCCGGTGGCGATGGTGCCAACGCCCGGCTCGGACACCAGTTTCACCGAGATCACCGCCTTCGGGTTGACCTGCTTCAGATCGAAGATCAGCTGCGCGAGATCTTCGATCGAGTAGATGTCGTGGTGCGGCGGCGGGGAGATCAGCGTCACGCCCGGCACCGAGTAACGCAGCCTGGCGATGTACGGGGTGACTTTGTCGCCCGGCAACTGGCCGCCTTCGCCCGGCTTGGCGCCTTGCGCCACCTTAATCTGGATCACGTCGGCGTTCACCAGGTAGGCCGGCGTGACGCCGAAGCGGCCGGAGGCCACCTGTTTGATGCGCGACACCTTGTTGGTGCGGTAGCGCGCCGGATCTTCGCCGCCTTCGCCGGAGTTGGAGAAGCCGCCGAGGCCGTTCATGGCGATCGCCAGCGACTCGTGCGCTTCCGGGCTCAACGCGCCGATCGACATCGCCGCGGTGTCGAAGCGTTTGAACAGCGACTCCGCCGGCTCGACCTGATCGACCGGGATCGGTTCACCTTTCGGCGTAATGGCCAGCAGATCGCGCAGCATGGCGACCGGCCGCTCGTTCACCAGCTTGGCGTAGGCCTGGTAGTCGCTGTACTCGCCGCTGTGCACCGCTTTTTGCAGCGAGTTCACCACGTCCGGGTTGTAGGCGTGGTATTCGCCGCCGTGCACGAACTTCAGCAGGCCGCCTTGCTCCAGCGGTTTGCGTTTCAGCCAGGCGCGCTTGGAGAGGTTCTGCAGATCCTGCTGGAAGTCGCTGAAGCTGGCGCCGCCGATGCGGCTGACCACGCCCTGGAAGCACAGGTCCGCCAGATCGCGGTGCAGGCCGACCGCTTCGAACAGCTTGGAACAGCGGTAAGAGGCGATGGTCGAGATGCCCATCTTGGACATGATCTTGTACAGGCCTTTGTTGATGCCGTTGCGGTAGTTCAGCATCACGTCGCGGTATTTCTTGTCGATCGCCTGGCTGTCCACCAGCTTGGCCAGGGTTTCATAGGCCAGATACGGGTAGATGGCGGTCGCGCCGAAGCCGAGCAGCACGGCGAAGTGGTGCGGATCGCGGGCGCTGGCGGTTTCAACGATCAGGTTGGCGTCGCAGCGCAGGCTTTTCTCCACCAGCCGGGTTTGCACGGCGCCAACGGCCATCGGGGCCGGTACCGGCAGGCGGCCGGGCGCGATGGCGCGGTCGGACAGCACCAACAGCACCGCGCCTTCGCGCACCTTGCGTTCCGCTTCGTCGCACAGGGCGCGAATGGTCTGCTCCAGATCCTGCTGTTGCGGGTCGAAGGTCAGATCGAGCGTCTCGGCGCGATAATATTCGCCTTCCAGCGTGGTGAGCTGTTTGAAATCGGAGTACAGCAGGATCGGCGATTTGAAGCTCAGGCGGTGCGCCTGGCCTTCGGCTTCGCAGAACACGTTCATTTCACGGCCGATGCTGGTGGCCAGCGACATGACGTGCGCTTCGCGCAGCGGATCGATCGGCGGGTTGGTGACCTGCGCGAACTGCTGGCGGAAATAGTCGTAAACGATGCGCGGCCGGCTGGAAAGCACGGCGAACGGGGTATCGTCGCCCATCGAGCCGGTGGCTTCCTGGCCAATTTCGCCCAGCACGCGGATCACCTGATCCAGCTCTTCGCTGCTGTAGCCGAACTGTTTCTGGTAGGTTTCGAGCTGCGCGTCGTCGAGCTCGCGGCTGCCGACCTGATCGTCCGGCAGATCTTCGAACGGCACCAGACGTTTGACGTTTTTCTCCATCCACTCTTTATACGGATGGCGGCTTTTCAGATCGTTGTCGGTTTCCGCCGAGTGCAGGATGCGGCCGCTGCGGGTGTCGATCACCATCAGCTCGCCGGGGCCGACGCGGCCTTTTTCCACCACTTCATCCGGCTGGTAATCCCAGATGCCGACTTCGGAGGCGCAGGTGATCAGCTTGTCTTTGGTGATCACATAGCGCGCCGGCCGCAGGCCGTTGCGATCGAGGTTACAGGCGGCGTAGCGGCCGTCGGACATCACGATGCCGGCCGGGCCGTCCCACGGCTCCATGTGCATCGAGTTGAAGTCGAAGAAGGCGCGCAGATCGCCGTCCATGTCCGGGTTGTTCTGCCAGGCCGGCGGCACCAGCAGGCGCATGGCGCGGATGAGATCCATCCCGCCCGCCAGCAGCAGCTCCAGCATGTTGTCCAGCGAGCTGGAGTCGGAGCCGGTTTCGTTGACGAACGGCGCGGCGGCCTGCAGATCCGGGATCAGCGGCGTTTGGAATTTATAGGTACGGGCGCGCGCCCACTGGCGGTTGCCGGTGATGGTGTTGATTTCGCCGTTGTGCGCCAGGTAGCGGAACGGCTGAGCCAGCGGCCAGCGCGGCACGGTGTTGGTGGAAAAGCGCTGGTGGAACAGGCAAATGGCCGATTCCAGGCGCAGGTCCGCCAGATCGAGATAGAAGCGCGGCAGATCCGCAGGCATGCACAGGCCTTTATAGATCGTCACCAGGTTGGAGAAGCTGCAGACGTAGAAACTGTCATCCTGCACCCGTTTCTCGATGCGGCGGCGCGCCACGAACAGGCGGCGCTCCATATCGCGCGGGCGCCAGCCGGCCGGGGCGTTAACGAAGATTTGCTCGATGCGCGGCAGGGAGGAGAGGGCGATTTCACCCAGCACGTCCGGGTTGGTCGGCACTTCACGCCAGCCGACGATCGATAGCGTTTCGTTTTGCAGCTCTTCTTCCACGATGCGGCGGCTGAGGCGCGCTTCCTCTTCATTCTGGCTGAGGAACATCATGCCGACGGCGTAGTTTTTGGCCAAACGCCAGCCGCGCTCTTCCGCCACCATGCGGAAGAAGCGATCGGGTTTTTGCAGCAACAGGCCGCAGCCGTCGCCGGTCTTGCCGTCGGCGAGGATCGCGCCGCGGTGCTGCATGCGGGCCAGCGCGTGAATGGCGGTGCGCACCACCTTGTGGCTAGGTTCGCCTTCTATGTGGGCGATCAGGCCGAAACCACAGTTGTCCCTCTCTTGGGATTTATCGTACAACATATCGTGAACCTCCCCAGGCTCTGCGTGACTCTCACAACCTACTGCGAGGGGGCTTCCCAATTTCAGGCAGAAGTCCAATCAGCAAGTTAACCCCGCCAATCTGCTTTTCCGCCCTCCATCAATGGCCTCTCGTGACGGTCTCACAAGTGGTATAGGACTTGTTTTAAGAGGGAGTCTTCAATTACTGCATAAATATGACGAGACGTTTGCCCGTCCAGAAAGCTTCCAGCGGACTTCCAACTTAGCGAGAAAGAATTCGCAGGTCAAATGTGGGCTTAAGATAGATTCTTATCGAATTGATGATGTTTATTTATTTGAAAAGTAAGTGTTTTAATGCATTTTTGCACTATCGTGGGGCAACGCCGATCCACTCAGAAGTGTGAGCTGTCTCACTATAGTGCAACCCCTTAATCTCTGCACCATGCTAGTGCGAGGGGTAATGCCAGAATTTTATTCTATAAAATATTGCTTGGCTGATGTTTATGACTATTTTTCACCGTGTTGTCATATTGCCGTTAACGGTTGCGTGACGATTAGAATAATTCATCAGAATTATAGTGAATTGATTTGCATTTATGATGAATAGTTATGCCTGGTGGCGCCTTGCGGGGAAAGCGTTGATCTCTGTCATCGCGGGAAAAGCCGTTTCTTATTAGCATCGCGGCTTTGAACACAGAGAACCACCAAGATTATGCAGTTGCCGCAATTAGTCAATATGTTTGGCGCGGATCTCCAGCGCCGCTATGGCGAAAAGATCCATAAACTCACGCTGCACGGCGGATTCGGCTGCCCTAACCGCGACGGCACGTTGGGGCGCGGCGGCTGTACGTTCTGCAACGTCGCCTCGTTCGCCGATGAGGCGATGCAGCGCCAGAGCATCGCCGAACAGCTGGCGCAGCAGGCCGCGCGGGCCGATCGGGCGCGGCGCTATCTGGCCTATTTCCAGGCCTATACCAGCACCTATGCGGAGGTTGAACGGCTGGAGGCGATGTATCGGCAGGCGTTGGCGCAGAGCGCCATGGTCGGCCTGTGCGTCGGCACCCGGCCGGACTGCGTGCCGGCCGCCGCGCTGGATCTGCTGACGGGATACCGCGAGCAAGGCTATGAGGTGTGGCTGGAGCTGGGGCTGCAGACGGCGCACGATAAAACACTGAAGCGCATCAACCGCGGCCATGATTTTCGCTGTTATCAGCAGACTGCGCGGCTGGCCCGGCAGCGCGGGCTGAAGGTGTGCTGCCATCTGATCGTCGGGCTGCCGGGAGAAACCCAGCGCGATCATCTGCTCACGCTGCAGCAGGTGACGGAGACCGGCGTCGACGGCATCAAGCTGCACCCGCTGCACGTCGTCACCGGCAGCACCCTGGCGCGGGCGTGGCAGGCCGGTCGGTTGCCCGAACTGGCGCTGGAAGATTACACCGTCAGCGCCGGGGAGATGATCCGCCATACGCCGGGGGAGGTGGTGTACCACCGCCTTTCCGCCAGCGCCCGCCGGCCGACGCTGCTGGCGCCGCTGTGGTGCGAAAACCGCTGGAGCGGCATGCAGGCGGTCGGCGCTTATCTGCAACGGCACGGCGGGCAGGGCAGCGCGCTGGATGAAAAGCGGCGCTACCGCCCTGGCATGCCGCTCTGAAGTGCAATCTTTGCCACACTTCGGCGTTTGCCGCCTTATCTCACCGCTGTTTTACGGTATGATTCAAAAGATTGTGTCTGATGGGAGCCGCTATGAAGCAAATCCGGGTGTTGGCCCAGTACTACGTTGATTTAATGGTGAAACTGGGGTTGGTGCGCTTCTCGCTGCTGCTGGCCTCGGCGCTGGTGGTGCTGGCGATGGTGGTGCAGATGGCGGTGACCATGCTGCTGCGCGGCGAAGTGGAAAGCATCGACGTGGTGCGTTCGATCTTCTTCGGCCTGTTGATCACCCCGTGGGCGGTCTATTTTCTCTCGGTGGTGGTGGAACAGTTGGAAGAGTCGCGCCAACGGCTGGCGCGGCTGGTGGACAAGCTGGAAGAGATGCGCCACCGCGATCTGGAGCTCAATCAGCAGCTCAAAGACAATATCAGCCAGCTGAATCAGGAGATCGCCGACCGTATCAAGGCGGAAGAAGAGCGCCTGCAGGTGATGGAAAAGCTGACGGAAGAGATGGAGCAGCGCGAGCAGGCGCAGATTGAGCTGGGCCAGCAATCGGCGCTGTTGCGTTCCTTCCTCGATGCCTCGCCGGATCTGGTCTACTACCGCAACGAAGACAAAGAATTTTCCGGCTGCAACCGCGCGATGGAGCTGTTGACCGGCAAGAGCGAGAAGCAATTGATCGGCCTGACGCCGTTCGACGTCTACGGCCAGGAGATCGCTGAAAAGGTCATTGAGACCGACGAGAAAGTGTTCCGCCACAACGTTTCGCTGACCTACGAACAGTGGCTGGTGTATCCCGACGGCCGCAAGGCCTGTTTCGAGCTGCGCAAGGTGCCGTTTTACGACCGGGTGGGTAAACGCCACGGGCTGATGGGCTTCGGCCGCGATATTACCGAGCGTAAGCGCTACCAGGACGCGCTGGAGAACGCCAGCAGGGAGAAGACTACCTTTATCTCCACCATCAGCCACGAGCTGCGTACGCCGCTTAACGGCATCGTCGGCCTGAGCCGCATTCTGCTCGATACTGAGCTGAACGACGAGCAGCTGAAATACCTGAAGACCATCCACGTCAGCGCCATCACCCTCGGCAATATCTTCAACGACATTATCGAAATGGACAAGCTCGAG
Organism: Serratia sp. PGPR-27; assembly: GCF_022678525.1. Lineage (NCBI taxonomy): Bacteria > Pseudomonadati > Pseudomonadota > Gammaproteobacteria > Enterobacterales > Yersiniaceae > Serratia > Serratia sp. PGPR-27. Next base: position 182,813 of record NZ_JALBYS010000002.1, read on the forward strand.
CGGCGCAAGGTGCAGCTCGACAACCAGCCGGTGGACTTCACCGGTTTCCTGGCGGATTTGGAGAACCTCTCGGGCCTGCTGGCGCAGCCGAAAGGGCTGCAGTTCGTCATGGAGCCGCAGACGCCGCTGCCGCAGCAGATCGTGACCGACGGCACCCGCCTGCGGCAGATCCTGTGGAATCTGATCGGCAACGCGGTGAAATTTACCCAGCAGGGGCAAATTGTGGTGCGCGTGCGGCGCGAGGCGCAGGAGAAGCTGGTGTTCGAAGTGGAAGACTCGGGCATGGGCATCCCGCAGGACGAGCAGGACAAGATATTCGCCATGTATTATCAGGTGAAAGATCAGCGCGGCGGCCGCCCGGCCACCGGCACCGGCATCGGGCTGGCGGTCTCCAAGCGGCTGGCGCAGAGCATGGGCGGCGACATCACCGTGCGCAGCGAACAAGGGCACGGTTCTTGCTTTACCTTAACCATCAAGGCGCCGGCGGTGCAGGAAGCCGTCAGCGCGGCGCCGGAGGAAGAGGCGCTGCCGTTGCCGGCGCTGCACATCCTGCTGGTGGAAGATATCGAACTGAACGTGATCGTGGCGCGCTCGGTGCTGGAGAAGCTGGGCAACAGCGTCGACGTGGCGATGAACGGCCACGACGCGCTGGCGATGTTCGATCCGGACGAGTTCGATCTGGTGCTGCTGGACATCCAACTGCCGGACATGACCGGGCTGGACATCGCCCGGGCGCTGCGCGAGCGCTATGCCGGGCAGGCGCTGCCGCCGCTGGTGGCCCTGACCGCCAACGTGCTGAAAGACAAAAAAGAGTATCTCGAGGCGGGCATGGACGATGTGCTGAGCAAGCCGCTGTCGGTGCCGGCGCTGACCAAGGTCATCAAACACTATTGGGATCATCAACCTTCTCACACTTCAAAGAAAACGGAGCACAAGGCGATGCAGATTAATGAGTCGTTACTCGATACCGCGATGCTGGAACAGTACATGGATCTGGTTGGCCCGCAGCTGATCCACCAAAGTCTGGAGATGTTCGAACAGATGATGCCGGGCTATCTGGCGGTGCTGGACTCCAACATGACGGCGCGCGATCAGAAAGGCATCACTGAGGAAGGGCATAAGATCAAGGGCGCCGCCGGTTCGGTCGGTCTGCGCCATCTGCAGCAGCTGGCGCAGCAGATTCAAACGCCGACGCTGCCGGCCTGGTGGGATAACGTGCAGGATTGGGTGGATGAGCTGAAACAAGAGTGGCGCAACGACGTGCAGGTACTGCGGGCTTGGGTTGAGAACGCTGAAAAAAAATGACCCCGACCTAAGCCGGGGTGCGCGAATATTGCGCCAACACCAGGGAAATTGTGAACCTGCGTATTGGTTTCAGTGTTCTGGTCGAGCAGGTTGTTGCGAATTCCTAAACATCATACAGCCAACAACATAGCAAATGTAAGCGCTCTTGTTAGAAGATTCATTAAAATGTGTGATGTAGATTAGTGTTTGTCAACTCCGAGCACGAACCAGTTGACAGCAGCGACAGGAGTAAGAGTGATGAAAAAGGTGGGTGTAGTCCTCAGCGGCAGCGGCGTTTATGACGGTACGGAGATCCATGAAGCGGTGCTGACGCTGCTGGCGTTGGATCGTGCCGGCGCCCAGGCGGTGTGCTTGGCGCCTGATAAACCACAACGCCATGTTATTAATCACTTATCTGGTGAGGAGATGGCGGAGTCGCGCAATGTTCTGATTGAATCGGCGCGCATTGCCCGCGGTGCGGTGCAGCCGCTGGCGCTGGCGGAGGCCGCGCAGCTGGATGCGCTGATCGTGCCCGGCGGCTTTGGCGCCGCCAAGAACCTCAGCAATTTCGCCGAAGCCGGCGCGGAATGTTGGGTCGATGAAGATTTGGCGCGCCTGACGCGCGAGATGCATAAGGCCAACAAACCAATTGGCCTGATGTGCATCGCGCCGGCGCTGTTGCCGAAACTGCTGGATCAACAAGCGCGGCTGACCATTGGCAACGATCCGGATCTGGGGGAAGTGATTGACGCCATGGGCGGCGAACCGGTGATTTGCCCGGTGGACGACATCGTGGTGGACAGCGAACATAAGATCGTGACCACGCCGGCCTATATGCTGGCGCCGTCTATCGCGCAGGCGGCCCTGGGCATCGATAAGCTGGTGGCGCGGGTGCTGGAACTGGCTGAATGAGAAAATCGCTCGTCGGATGGCGGCGGCTGCGCCCGTGGTATTGGCTGAAGCGCGGCGTCATCGCGATTATCGGCCTGTGGGCGTTGGGCATTGTGCTCTTCGCCTTCCTGCCGGTGCCGTTTTCCGCCGTGATGGTGGAACGGCAGGTCAGCGCCTGGCTGAGCGGCGACTTCGGCTATGTCGCCCATTCGGACTGGGTGTCGATGGACGACATCTCGCCGCAAATGGCGCTGGCGGTGATGGCGGCGGAAGATCAGAAGTTTCCAGACCATTGGGGCTTCGACGTGGCGGCCATTGAAAAGGCGCTCAGCCACAATGAGAAGCGCCCGACGCGCATCCGTGGCGCGTCCACGCTGTCGCAGCAAACCGCCAAGAACCTGTTTTTGTGGGATGGCCGCAGCTGGCTGCGCAAAGGATTGGAGGCCGGGCTGACGTCCGGCATCGAATTGGTGTGGACCAAGCGGCGCATTCTGACGGTGTATCTGAACATCGTCGAGTTCGGCGATGGGGTATTCGGCGTGGAAGAGGCTTCACAGCGCTTTTTCCATAAGCCGGCCAAGCGCCTGAGCGCGGCCGAAGCGGCGCTGCTGGCGGCGGTATTGCCGAATCCGCATCGCTTTAGGGCCGATGCGCCGTCCGGCTATGTGGTGCAGCGTCAACAGTGGATCATGCGGCAGATGCGGCAACTGGGCGGGGAAGCGTTTTTACGCGAGAACAAGCTGGATTAAACGGGCGGGAACGGCACGGTGCCGCTCCCGCCAGGCGGATTATTTCACGTAGGTAAAGGCGGTCGTGACGTGCTTCACGCCGCTGACCTGGCTGGCGATCTGCGCCGCCGACTGCCCTTCCTGCTGCGTGACCAGGCCCAGCAAGAACACTTCGCCGTTTTCGGTGGTGACCTTCACGTTGGACGATTTCACCGTATCGCTGGTGAGCAGCTGCGAACGCACCTTGGTGGTGATCCAGGTGTCGGAGGACGCGGTGCTCAGGCTGACCGGCGTGCCCTGACGGATTTCGTTATACACTTCGGTCGTGCCTTCCACGCCCATGGCGATCTGCTTGGCGCGCGCGGTAAGATCGGCGTTAGGCGACTGGCCGGTCAACAGCACTTTGCCCTGATAGGCGGTGGCGACCACCCGGGCATCTTTCTTCAACTGCTGGTCTTTGCTCAGGGCGCTTTCGACCCTGGCTTCCAGCGTGCCGTCATCCACCTGGGTCCCTACGCTGCGCGGGTCGGTGGCGGTTTTGGTGGCGACGGCCGCACTGCCGACGACGACGCCGGCGATACAGCCTTGCAACAGCAGGGCGCTGGACAGCACTGCAAATGTGGCTTTTAGCTTCATCTCAGTTCCTTAATCGTCCTGGTGGGGGAATAACGTATTGTCTATCAGGTCGCACAGGCAGTTTACGGTCAGCATATGCATTTCCTGAATGCGCGAGCTGCGGTGCGACGGGATGCGGATTTCGACATCCTGCTGGCCGAGCAGCCCGGCCAGCTCGCCGCCGTCGTAGCCGGTAAGTGCGACGATGGTCATATCGCGCGTCACGGCCGCCTCGACCGCCTTCACAATATCACGGCTGTTGCCGCGGGTGGAAATCGCCAGCAGCACGTCGCCGGTGTGCCCGAGCGCACGCACCTGCTTGGCGTACACTTCGTCGTGCAGCCGATCGTTGCTGATTGCCGTCAGCACCACGTTGTCGGCGTTGAGAGCGATGGCCGGCAGGCTGGGGCGCTCGGTTTCAAAACGGTTGATCATGCTGGCGGCGAAGTGCTGCGCGTTGGCCGCCGAGGTGCCGTTGCCGCAGCACAGGATTTTGTTGCCGTTGAGTAAGGATTGAACCAGCGTCATCGCAGCGCGGGAAATGGCGTCCGGCAGTGCTTCCGCCGCCGCGATCTGGGTTTGGATGCTTTCGGTGAAACAGACTTTAATTCTATCCAGCACGTTGTATTAATCCACTAAGTCAAAGGGCCGGTCTGCGCCGCAAAACCCCGATTAATCCGCATTGAAGGCGTTGGGTATCCATTCTAACTGGCTACCGGTAATGGCCAAAACATCAAAACGGCAAGATGATGTGTCAAAACTGGCTCCGCGCCCCGCCAGCCAGACGGCGGCGGCGTGCAGCAACCGCTGTTGTTTGCGAAAGGTGACGCTGGCGGCCGCGCCGCCGAAGGCGTCGTTGCGGCGGTAGCGCACTTCGACGAACACCCAGGTGGTGCCGTCGCGCATGATGAGGTCGAGCTCACCGCCGCGCACCGCGACATTGGCGGCGCAGAAGGTGAGCCCGGCGTGTTCCAGGTGACGGCGGGCCAGTAACTCATAGCCCGCCCCTGAGGCGCGTGGGTTCAAGAGACTGGAACGACCGTACCCTGACGGTATTGCAACCAAGGCAGCTTACGGTTGATCACGCAGTTCGGCGACGCGCTCAGCGTGCCGGTGGTGCCGGAAACCTGGAAGCCCGGCAGCTGGCGCATTTCAGCAAAGTGGTTGGCCAATGTCCAGGCATCCATCCCCATCGCATACAGGCGCACCAGCGAGTAGTCGTTGCGGAAACGCGCGCTGGCCTGCTGCAGCAGCTGAGGGTTTGAGCCGGCAAGCAGCGGGATATCGCTGAACTGCAGGCCTTCCATTTCCAGACGGAAGTCCGGGCCGGCGCCGGCCTGGTAGCTGCGCGAGCTGGCGTACATCGCCGGCTTGCCGCGCGAGCTGGTGGCCATGTCGATCATCGGTTTGATCAGCGTCAGCTGAGACTGCGTGGCGACGATGTACACCGCGTCGACGCTGCCGCCGGTGGCGGCGGGCACGTCGCTCGGCGGCGCAGGAATGGTCAGCCCGGCGATGGTGACGCTCTGCGGCGCCGGGGCGCTCGACATCGGCGTACCGGTCATGCGGATGCCGCCGCTGTTCACCATTTGGCGCAGCTCGCCGGCGGAGCCGATGTCCTGTCGCAGCACGGTTTGCCCGCCTTGCTTCTGCCATTCCTGGTTAAAGGCCCTGGCGACGCGATCGCCGAAGGCGCCGCGCGGCACCAGCAGCAGCGGTTGACGCTTCTGCTGTTCCCAGATGTGGCGGGCGGCGTCGCGGGCTTCATCTTCCGGCGACAGGGCGAAGTAACAGATGTTCAGGTTGTCCTTCGGCGTTTCCGGCTGGTTAAGCGCCAGCACGTTCAGCGTGGTGGTGCTGGCGGACAACTGATCGACGTTCTCTTTCAGCAGTGGGCCGACCACAAGGGTGGCGCCATCCTGCTGCGCCTGGCTCAGCAAGGCGGCCAGCGGCTGGCTGGTGGTGTCGTACACTTTGACCTGCGCGTTGGCGGCCTGCAGCGGCGTTATCGGCGCGCTGGACGGCGCAGCGGGTTGCGCGGCGGTGACGGCAGGCTGGCTCTCTTGGGCCGAAGGGCTGACCGCGCCGTTGGCGTTGATGTCACCCGTAGCGGCCTGATCGGCAGGCGCCGTTTGAGCCGGCGTGCTGGCCGGTTGCGCGGCTTGAGGCTGCGGCGCCGGCATGGAACCGCCGTTTTTCGCCGCTTCGAAGCCTTGCTGGATGGCGTCGGCGAACACTTTCGCCTGGCCATTCAACGGCAGCAGCAGGGCGATTTTCGAGGTGGAGGCCTGGGTGAAGTTCAGCACCTGATTCAGGCGAGCCGGCAGCGTTTTGGCCGCCGGGTTCTTCGGATAACGGTTCTGCCAGTCTTTGATGCCGGCCTTCAGCAGATCGGGATCCTGCTTGTTGTCCTGATAAACGCGCAGCAGATCCAGCCAGCCTTGCAGCACGTTCTCGTCGGCGTTGATCACCAGGCTGTTCATCTCCTGCGGCGTCAGCTGCAGCAGCGCCTGCCAGGTTTGATCCAGGTTGTCCTGGTGCGCCTTGCCGGTCAGCAGCGGCTCCTGAGCGATATAGGCGCGGATCAGCGGCAGCGACGCTTTGCCCTGATTGGCGGCGATCTGCGCCTGGTAATAGCGCACCTTCTGATTCGGCGACAGCGCGCCGCTGTCCAGGTGGCCCAGCGTGCTGCGGGCGCTGACGTAGCTCTTGTTGGCGATCTGCAGTTCGGCGGTCAGCAATTGGCGTTCGGTCTGCTGCGCGCCGCTAAGGTTTTTCGGCAGTTGGTTCAACTGGTCGCCGGCCTGCGGCAGTTTTCCTTCACGCAGCAAGGCGCGAATAGCAAGTAATTGCCAGTCAGCCTTGTTATCATCGCTGCTTTGCTGCAACTGCTGCAGGTAGTAATCGGAGCTGGCGCTCGCTTCGTCCTGTATATTGGCGGGCGGCGTTTGCGGGGCCCGACTCGGACAGCCTGCCAGGAAAAGGGCGGCGGCGATGACTGCGGTCAGTCGGACAGGCTTGGAACGCCCTGCTTTGGTACGAACGAATGTTGAGGAAAGCATACTGTATCCAGTGATGTTTTTTTCAAGATGCTCAATATTAAATCGGCAACCCGGATGAAACAATGAATCAACACCAACAATCAGTCATTTCTGCATCAACGCTGTATGTGGTGCCCACCCCCATCGGCAATCTGGGCGATATTACCCACCGTGCGTTAGAGGTACTGAAAAGCGTTGATCTGATCGCGGCGGAAGATACGCGCCATACCGGATTGCTGTTGCAACACTTCGCGATCAACGCGCGTCTGTTCGCGCTGCACGACCACAACGAACAGCAAAAGGCCGAGCAGCTGCTGGCGAAACTGCAGGAAGGCCAAAGCATTGCGCTGGTTTCCGACGCCGGCACGCCGCTGATCAACGATCCCGGTTATCACCTGGTGCGCCGCTGCCGCGAGGCCGGCATTCGCGTGGTGCCGCTGCCGGGCGCCTGCGCCGCCACTACCGCGCTGTGCGCCGCGGGCGTCGCTTCCGACCGTTTCTGCTACGAAGGTTTCCTGCCGGCGAAAACCAAGGGGCGCAAGGATACGCTGATGGCGCTGGCGGAGGAACCGCGCACGCTGATTTTCTACGAATCCACCCATCGTCTGCTGGAAAGCCTGCAGGACATGGTCACCGTCTGGGGCCCGCAGCGCTATGTGGTGCTGGCGCGCGAGCTGACCAAAACCTGGGAATCCATCCACGGCGCGCCGGTGGGCGAGCTGCTGGCGTGGGTGCAGGAAGATGAAGTGCGCCGCCGCGGTGAGATGGTGCTGATCGTCGAAGGCCACAAGGCGCAGGAGGATGCGCTGCCGCTCGAGGCGCTGCGCACGCTGGCGCTGCTGCAAAAAGAGCTGCCGCTGAAAAAGGCGGCGGCGCTGGCGGCGGAAATCCACGGCGTGAAGAAAAATGCGCTGTATAAGCACGCGCTGGAGCAACAACAGCCGTAAAGCGGTTGACCTGCCGCCGCCGCGACGCTACTATCCGCGCCGGAGTTGACCAGACAGTCGCCGCTTCATTGCCGTCCTCTTCGGGGAGACAGATGGAGGGGAGGAAAGTCCGGGCTCCATAGGGCAGGGTGCCAGGTAACGCCTGGGAGGCGCAAGCCTACGACTAGTGCAACAGAGAGCAAACCGCCGATGGCTCGCGCAAGCGGGATCAGGTAAGGGTGAAAGGGTGCGGTAAGAGCGCACCGCGCGGCTGGCAACAGTTCGTGGCACGGTAAACTCCACCCGGAGCAAGGCCAAATAGGGGTTCACATGGTACGGCCCGTACTGAACCCGGGTAGGCTGCTTGAGCCAGTGAGCGATTGCTGGCCTAGAGGAATGACTGTCCACGACAGAACCCGGCTTACCGGTCAACTCCCTCGACAAAAGAAAACCCCGCGCAACGCCTGTTGCGCGGGGTTTTTCGTTTTTCGGCCGGCTTACACCGGCAGGTCAATCAGCAGCGCGCGCAGCGGCGTTTCGGCGCGGATCGTCAGGCGGTTTTCCTCACGCACGAAGGCGCCGTCGCCGCAGGTCAGGCGTTGCGCTTCGTGGCGCTCGCCGGTAGCGGCGATGGTGCCGTGAATCGACTGCAAATAGGCGCGCGGCCCGTTAATCGTCAGCGTTTGTTCTTCGCCCGGCTGCAGATCGAGATGGTGGATCCAAACCTGCTGACGCAGCTGCAGGCTGCCCTGCGCGCCGTCCGGCGAGGCCAGCAGCAGGTTGCCTGCCGCCGGCAGCGCCAGGCGCTGCACCCGCTCGTTGTTGCGTTCCGGGCAGGCGTCCAGCCACAGCTGCAGGCGGGTCAGCGGCGTATCGCTGCTGACGTTCTGTTCGCTGTAACTCAGGCCCGGCTGGGTGGCCAACAGCAGCGCTTCGCCGGCTTTGGCGCGCGCGGTGTTGCCGTCGCTGTCGCGGTATTCCGCCTCGCCCTGCAGGATCAGGTTCAGGATATCCACGCTGGGATAGGTGCGCGGCTGGAACGACGCGCCCGGTGCCAGCACCTCCTGATTCAGCACCCGCAGCGACGCGTAGCCCATCAGTTTGGGATCGAAGTAGTGACCAAAGGAAAAGGTGTAGCGAGCCTGCAGCCAACCAAAGTCAGCTTGCCCGCATTGTTGTGCTGTTCTGCATGTAATCATGGCAATCGGCTCTCTAAATTCATTATCCAAATGGTAAGCATCTGGACGTCGGATTGTTAGCCAGTTAATCTGGTCGGCATATTCAAATTTCCTGACAGAGGGATGTGATGGCCAGAGATCGGGCGCTCACGCTTGAGGCGCTGAGAGTGATGGACGCGATCGACCGGCGTGGCAGTTTCGCCGCGGCCGCCGACGAATTGGGCCGGGTGCCGTCGGCGCTCAGCTACACCATGCAAAAATTGGAAGAAGAATTGGACGTGGTGCTGTTCGACCGTTCGGGCCACCGCACCAAGTTCACCAACGTCGGGCGCATGTTGCTGGAGCGCGGGCGGGTGCTGCTGGAAGCGGCAGACAAGCTGACCACCGACGCCGAAGCGCTGGCGCGCGGTTGGGAAACCCACCTGACCATCGTCAGCGAAGCGTTATCACCGCCGAGCCTGCTGTTCCCGCTGGTCGACAAGCTGGCGCTGAAGGCCAATACCCAGGTGTCGATTTTCACCGAAGTGTTGGCGGGCGCCTGGGAGCGGTTGGAGCAGGGGCGCGCTGACATCGTGATCGCACCGGATATGCATTTCCGCGCATCCTCGGAGATCAACACCCGCAAACTGTACAAGGTGATGAGCGTTTATGTCGCCGCGCCGGATCACCCGATCCATCAGGAACCGGAGCCGTTGTCCGAGGTGACCCGCGTGAAGTACCGCGGCATCGCCGTGGCGGATACCGCCCGCGAGCGCCCGGTGTTGACCGTTCAGCTGCTGGATAAACAACAGCGTCTGACGGTGAGCACCATTGAAGACAAGCGTCTGGCGCTGCTGGCCGGGTTGGGGGTGGCGACCATGCCGTACCCGATGGTGGAGAAAGATATCGAAGCCGGGCGGCTGCGGGTGGTGGGGCCGGAATACAGCCGCGAAGCCGATATCATCATGGCCTGGCGGCGCGACAGCATGGGGGAGGCGAAAGCCTGGTTCCTACGCGAAATTCCTCGCCTGTTCGCACAGCGTTAACGTTCGTTGAATGACATCCCCTTGCCGGGTGGCAAGGGGATTTTTTTGCCTTAGCCGAAGCGCTGGTCGCGGCCGTGCGGCTCGTCCAGATCCTGCGCCGGCCCGATGGAAATGATGCCGTGCGGGTTGATGGTGGCGTGGCTGCGGTAGTAGTGGTTGCGAATGTGCGGCAGGCTGACCGTTTCGGCGATGCCCGGCATCTGGTAGATGTCGCGCAGGAAACCGTACAGGTTCAGATAGTCGCTGATGCGGTGTTTGTCGCACTTGAAGTGGGTGACGTACACCGGATCGAAACGCACCAGCGTGGTCCACAGACGCAGGTCGGCCTCGGTCAGCCGATCGCCGGTCAGGTAGCGATGTTGCCCCAGGATCTGCTCAAGGCGCTCCAGCGCGTTGAATACCCCGTTGACCGCTTCGTCATAGGCTTCCTGGCTGGTGGCGAAACCGGCCTTGTACACGCCGTTGTTCACTTGATCGTAAATCCAGCCGTTCAGCTCATCGATCTTACCGCGCAGATCGGTCGGGTAGTAGTCCCCAGCCCGAGCGCCGACGCCGTCAAACGCGCTGTTGAACATGCGGATGATGTCGGCGGATTCGTTGCTGACGATGGTTTGCCGCTGTTTATCCCACAGCACCGGCACGGTCACGCGCCCGCTGTAGTGCGGATCGGCCCGCAGGTAGATCTGGTACAGGAAGTCGGCGTGATACAGCGGATCGCCGGTGGTTTCAGGAAAATCCTGGCCGAAGGTCCAGCCGTTTTCCAGCATCAGCGGGTGCACCACCGAGACCGGAATAATCTGCTCCAGCCCTTTCAATTTGCGCATCAGCAGCGTGCGGTGCGCCCAGGGGCAGGCGAGAGAAACATACAGGTGATAACGGCCCGCTTCGGCCTGGAAGCCGCCCGCGCCGTGTTCGCCGGGCTGACCGTCGGCGGTCACCCAATTGCGAAACTGAGCGGTTGAACGTTTGAAACGGCCGCCGGTAGATTTCGTGTCATACCAGATGTCTTGCCAAACGCCATCGACGAGTTGTCCCATGGGAATCTCCTTGGTGTCCGAGTGAAAAACGACAGGGCCCGGCATGCCGGGCCCTGAATGACAGTTTAGATTACCATTTCTTGTTCAGAAGACGGTCGATGCTGAAGCCGCCCGGGCCTGCGATCGCCAACACGATGAAGCCGCCGGCGATGGTCAGGTTTTTCATGAACATCAGCTGGTTTACGCCTTCCGCAAAGTCAGTGTGGAACAGCAGCGCGGTCAGGATGGTGAAACCGGCAGTGAACAGCGCCACGGTGCGGGTCAGGAAGCCGAACAGGATCGCCAGACCGCCGCCAAACTCCAGCAGAATGGTCAGCGGCAGCAAGAAGCCAGGCACGCCCATCGATTGCATGTACTGTTGGGTTCCGGCATAAGCGTCACCCATTTTGCCGTAGCCTGCCACGATAAACAGGATTGGCATCAGGATACGAGCAACCAGCAAACCTGTATCTTCTAATTTTTTCATCATCTACTCCAAAGTGTTTTTGTGTGCCTGTTCGGCGGTAGTCATATCAACGGGCGGTATATCGGGTCTCTCACCCTGTTCGGCCCATATCGTATTGATGGAGTGAATGTTAATCGGGAAGTGCTCAGGTTGTTAGCAAGTAAAACTGTCGTAATTTTTCAAAAAATCTGAATCTTTAGCGTGCTAATAAACTGACGCTTGTCAGCAGGTTGCCCAGCCCTCGGGATAAACAGCGCTGTTTTAAGGGGAAAACGAGGGCAGAGCAACAGGATGTTTGAAGGAAAAACGCGGGGCTTACTTGGCGGAGAAGGTCTTTTTAAACAGTCGGATAGCGCTCCAGGCACCGAAAGCGCGACGCGACCAGCGGATCATCTTGCTGGGGTGGCGGATGCCGTACAGCGCCATGACGCTGGAACCGAGTACCAGATAGCGGCGCAGGCCAAAAACGGTCTGCCAGCCGCGGTCAATGCGTTCGGTTTTTTCCAGCCACAAAGACTTGTGTTCGGCCAGATCCAGACGCTGTTGCTGGATCTGGCGAATCAGCCTCTCTTTTTTCCATTCCAGGTAGCGGCGGCGGCTCATAGCTCGCGCTCCAGTTCGGCGCGGTCGAGCTCCAACTGCTTGCGCGTGGCGCCCAGCAGCGTGGTGCGACGGGCCTTGACCAGCGTCCAGATGGTGCCGACTACGGCGAGGAACAGCAGCACGCCGGTTGTCGCGCCCAGCGCCACCAGCCGATAGACCGGATCGATGGCCCAGAAGATCAGGATCAGCAGGCTCATCAAACCGAAGGCGGTGAACAGCAGTGTCATACCGGCCATGATCAGCAGCTGAATGAGGTTGGCTTTCTCCTCTTCCAGCTCGACGACCGCCAGCCGGACACGGGTTTCCACCATGCCGACCAGGATCGTGATGATGCGCTGACCGATATCCAGGACCCCTTTGGCGGGGCCCTGCGCGCGCACTTGCGGTTGTTCAGCCATGATTAGCGACGCGCGAGCAGCACGCCCAGAACCACGCCGACCGCCGCGCCGATACCGATGCCGGTCCACGGGTTGTCGCGCACATAGTCGTCGGCCTGGCCGGCGATCTGTTTGGTTTGCGAAGCCAGCTTGTCACCGGCGTCGCTCAGGCGAGCGCGGGTCTCTTTCAGCGCGCCTTCCGCCTTCGAACGCAGCTTCTCCAGCTCGGCTTTCGGCTTGTCGGTGGAGGAGTTCAGCACTTCCTCCAGCGTATCGGCTAAGGACTTCAGTTCAGCGCGTAAGTTTTCTGCATTTGAATCATGTGCCATGTGATTATTCCTTAACGTTTATTTCGACAGACTTTTAACATAGCGGATTTTTTCGCCGGAGCAAAGGGGTGATGGCCAGCAGATAACACCAGACATCAATTCCATATGCTTAAGAAATCCCGTGTGATGGGGCTCTCATCGATAAATCCGCTGGTGTAAAAAAATTATTCCGCCTGGGCGCGTTTCAACTCAGCTTGCGCTTCCGCCAGCTTTTGCTGCTTCTTGGCGACCTTGTCCAGCTTGCCGGTTTGCTGCGTTTCTTTCAGCTCCTGCCGGCGTTCTTCGACCTTGCGCTGTTTCTCTGCGATGTTTTTCTGGCGTTCGGCCTGCAGGCCGGCTTCGGTGCAGTGAGTCTGCACTTCGCTCAGCGCTTTTTTCAGCCCGTCCACGCGGTGGGTGTTGCCGTGTTGGGTGGCGTAGTCGATTTGCTGTTGGATGTTTTGCGCTTTGGCGGCGCAACCGCCCTCTGCGGCCGAAGCGAGGGCCGGCAGCGTGCAGAGTGGCAACAGCAGTAACAGGGAGTGGCGTAATTTCATCTTTCAGTTCCTTGTTCATGGGATGCCTGAACAGGCATCCGCTTTCCTGGCTGCCGAAGGCGGCAGCGCGAGAGGAGGGCGTTCATCGCCGGCTGAAGTTACCCTTCAGCATAGTCATGAAACCGGCGAGCCCCCAAAGAATCAGCCGTGACCCAGTGCTGACTGATTAATTCTTGAGCTAATCGATGCGAATGAAAATGAAGATTATGGCAATGAAAGGAAACCCCTTCATTTGAAGGGGATTATCCCAGATTGAGCGGGGAGCGCGCAAATTCGCGCACCCAATGTGACGGCACGGGGGACTCGCTCAATGCGATGTGGTAACCGGGCGGCAGAATGGTTTGCAACGCTTCGCGCGCCAGCAACTGCTGCTCCGGCGAATCCAGACGGATGACCAGGCCATCGCCTTCCGGCGTAATGCTTTTGATGCGGATGCCGCGTTCATCCAGGCGCTGGTAGACATAAAAACCGTCGGGCAGCGACAGCCCTTGCTGGCTGGCGCGGATGCGCAGCTCGCTCTCGGTGCGCACCATGCAGGGCACCAACAGCGTCGCCAACGCCAGCAGGGCGAGCGCGATCATCAGGACGTATTGCCAGCGCGGGCGCTTTGCTGTCACGCCCCTTTCCCCGGATTCTGGCTGTTGGCGCGCTTCTTGCGCCACAACACGATCAGCGAGCCGACCAGCCCGACCACCAGCAATACCAGCGGCAGCATCATCAGGCAGAACATCAGCTGATCTTCATACTTGCGGAACACCGGCGTTTTCCCCAGGGCGAAGCCCAGCGTCGTCAGGATCAAGACCCACAGCAGGCCGCTCATCCAGTTGAAGAACTGGAAGCGTGCGTTGCTCAGGCCGGACAGGCCGGCGATGGTCGGCAGCAGGGTGCGCACGAAGGCCAGGAAGCGGCCGACCAGCAGGGCGGAAAGGCCGTGACGGTGGAACAGGTTATGTGCACGCTGATGGTAGTGGGCCGGCAGATGCGAAAGCCAGCCTTGCACCGTTCGCGTATTGCCGAGCCACCGGCCTTGTATATAACTGACCCAGCACCCCAGGCTGGCGGCGACGGTCAGGATAACGATGGTCAATGGGAAGCCCATGGTGCCTTTGGCGATCAGCACACCGACCAGGATCAGCAGGCTGTCACCCGGCAGGAAAGCGGCCGGCAGCAGGCCGTTCTCCAAAAACAGGATCATGAACAGCAGGATGTAGAGGGTCCACACCAACGAGGGGTTCGCCAGCGTCTCAAAATCCTGCTGCCATAAGGCATGTATCAGTTCTTTAATGATGTCCATCCGGTGTTCCTAAAACGTCATTGTTTATTTTTATCTCAGCGGCGGAGCGGGCGTGAGCTGAAAGCGCGCGGCGATCCTGAGTGCTGATAACGATGAAACGGCGTTGCTTTAAGGTTTCTAAGCGGTGCGACACCGGTCATAGGTGGTAAGTCAGCGTGCCACGGTACTGCATGTTGCTTTCTTTCCAACCGGCCTGGCGACTCTGTTGCCTGGAAGCGTCCAGCATCCAGTCGACCTGGGCAAGCCGGTTGGGAGCCGGGGTGTCCTGGCGGGGGAAGCGAATTCGGTAACCCGGCTCTGCGGCCAGGGTATAGACCGGCGCCGGCAGGGAGGATGCGAGCAGCGAACCGGAGAAAGAGTGCGCTCTGGGCAGCAGCAGCGGCAACTTGCCGGGGGCTTTGCGGCGCGCTTCGGCCGGCGCCCGATACACATGATCATAGGGGGAAAGCGCCGGCTCCGCCAGCAGCGGCAGGCTGCTCAGCGCGCTGGGGGTTGGCTTGGGTGACGCCACGCATAGCTGTTGGCCGGAGACCGAACCGGTCCAGCAGAAAACAGCAATCAGCATGGCAAACAACCAGCGCATTTATTCGCGTCCCGCCCCCGCAGCAATGGGTAAAAAAGTGGGCTAACTCTACCAAAATAGCACGATTGGCAACAGGGAAATCTACGTTGCCGACGGTGAAATAGTACACGGCAAACGGCGGTTCCGGCATCGATTCAGCGGATTTTACATTACCTGACATAAGCCGACGGTTTTTGACCGCCGTGGCTATTTCGGCTCGTGGTTCACGCCATCCAGATGCACCACCGGATTCTCGGCAAACAGGTAGCGATCGGCGTTGTATTCGAAGTCATCGCTGGTGGCGTTGAACAGCATCTGTTTGGTGTTTTCCAGGTGCTGCCACATCGCCAGTTTGGCGGCGTAAGGGTCTTTGCGCATCAGCGCCTTGAGGATCTGATCGTGATCGTCACACCAGCTGGCGATCGAGCGTTCGTCGATATGCTCGTGCAGCTTTTTCCAGTAAGGGTTGTTGACCCGCTGCACCCACATTTTTTCCACGATGGTGGCCATGGCGGTGTTCTGGGTGGCCAGCGCCACCTGCACGTGGAACTTCAGATCCCACTGCGAGTCGCGGAAGCGATCCTCTTTACGGGCGTGCTCCTGGATCTCCATCAACTGCACGATATCTTGTTTGGTCACCTGGGTGGCGGCGAACTCGGCGATGTTGCTTTCAATCAGCTGGCGCGCCTGCAGCAGCTCAAACGGGCCGGCGGTGGCGAACTCGATGCTGTCGCCCGGCACCACCAGGTGCTTTTGCTGGTTGGACACCACATGGATCCCGGATCCCTTGCGCACGTCCACATAGCCTTCCACTTCCAGCATGATGATCGCTTCGCGCACCACGGTACGGCTGACATTCATCTCTTCGGCGATGTATCGCTCGGCCGGCAGCTTGTCGCCTACCGGGTAGCGGCCGCTTTCGATGCGTTGCTTAAGCTCGGCGGCCAGTTGCTGATACAGGCGTCTGGTTTCGGTGAATTCCATAGTGAATGCTCTATACGGTGCGGTGGGAAGGGGCGCGTGGCCATCGGATTTGTTATACCACTTATTCGGCACCGCTGCCAGAGGAGCAAGAGGCCCGGCGCGGCGGCCGGGCGGCGGTATCAGCTGCGCGCCGGGGCCGGTTGCAGCGTGGCCGGCTGGGTTTCGGCGGCCGGACGGTTTTGCAACACCGTCCAGATGACGATGGCGCCGAGAATGTCGAAGACCGACAGCGCGGCGAACAGCGGGCTGAAGCCGAGGGTGTCCGCCAGGGCGCCGACCACCAGGGCGAACAGCGTGCTGGCGGTCCAGGCCGCCATGCCGGTGAGGCCGTTGGCAGTCGCCACCTCATTGCGGCCGAACACGTCGGAAGAGAGGGTGATCAGCGCGCCGGACAGCGCCTGATGGGCGAAGCCGCCGACGCACAGCAGCGCGATAGCCGCGTAAGGGCTGGTGAACAGGCCGATCATGCCGGGGCCGATCATCAACACCGCTCCCATCGTCACCACCAGCTTGCGTGAGACGATCAGGTTGACCTTGAAATACTTCTGGAACAGCGGCGGCAGATAACCGCCGACGATGCAGCCGAGATCGGCGAACAGCATCGGCATCCAGGCGAACATGGCGATCTCTTTCAGGTTAAAACCGTAGGCCTTGAACATGAACAGCGGGATCCAGGCGTTGAAGGTGCCCCACGCCGGCTCCGCCAGAAAGCGCGGCAGCGCGATGCCCCAGAACTGGCGGTTGCGCACGATCTGCCAGGCGGACATCTTTTTGGCGTTAGAGGTCTGGTGCTGGGCTTCCTGGCCTTCGAGGATGTAACGGCGCTCTTCCTGGCTCAATTTCTTCTGATCTTTCGGGTGTTTGTAGAACAGCAGCCAACAAATGGCCCAGATCAGGCTCAGCACGCCGGTGATGATGAACGCCATTTCCCAGCTGTGCGCCACGATGGCCCATACCACCAACGGTGGGGCGATCATGCCACCGATCGATGAACCCACGTTGAAATAACCGACGGCGATCGAACGCTCTTTGGCCGGAAACCACTCGCTGCTGGCCTTCAGCCCGGCGGGGATCATCGCCGCTTCCGCCATGCCGACCGCGCCGCGCGCCAGCGCCAGGCCGCCCCAACTGTTGGCCAGCGCGGTGCCCATACAGAACAGCGCCCACAGAATGGCGAACATGGCGTAACCGACCTTGGTGCCCAGCACGTCCAGCACATAGCCCGCCACCGGTTGCATCACGGTGTAGCAGGCGGAATAGGCGGCGACGATATAGGAATACTGTTGGGTGGTGATGTGCAGCGTATCTTCCAGCGTCGGCGCCGCGACGGCGATGGCGTTGCGGGTCAGGTAGCCCAGCACGGTGCCGATGGTCACCAGTCCAATCATGTACCAGCGTAACCCTTTAATTTTACGCATCCGAAATGTCTCCCCGTTTTAAGGTGTGGCCGTCGATGCGGCTGGCGAGACAATAACCTGTCATACAGGTTTAAAAGTTGAGTGATATCACAAAAGGAATTATTCGCCTGAGCGATACTGTCGCCGGTGAAATAGTGCGTTTACGCCGCAAATTTGCCGTAAAATTGAGCGAAAAAGGGATTGAAGGACCTTAAATCAGCAGCTCATGGGAAAAATTTGCTGGACGCTTGTGAAAATTGGTGTGATAACTTTCGTGATTCGAACCCCGTGCCGCACGGCAAGTAAGGAGCCCGAGATGGCGACGTTTTTGAGCGAAGATTTCCTGCTGGACAACGAATTTGCCCGGCGCTTGTATCACGACTATGCGGCGCCACAGCCGATTTTCGATTATCACTGCCATTTGCCGCCACAGCAGATCGCGGAGAACACCCGCTTCAGCAACCTGTACGATATCTGGCTGCGAGGCGATCACTATAAATGGCGGGCGATGCGCACCAACGGCGTGGCGGAGCGGTTGTGTACCGGCGATGCGGGCGATCGTGAGAAATTCGACGCCTGGGCCGCCACGGTGCCGCATACCATCGGCAACCCGCTCTATCACTGGACGCATCTGGAGCTGCGTCGGCCGTTCGGCATCACGGATACGCTGCTGTCGCCGGCCACGGCGGATGAGATCTGGCAGCGCGGCAATGCGCTGCTGGCGCAGGATGAGTTTCGCGCGCGCGGCATCATGCGGCAGATGAATGTGAAAATGGTGGGCACCACCGACGATCCGATCGACGATCTGCGCCATCATCGGGCGATCGCCGACGATCGTGGCTTCGATATCAAGGTATTGCCGAGCTGGCGGCCGGACAAGGCTTTCACTGTCGATGCACCGGGCTTCAATGACTATCTGCGGCAGCTGGAGGCGGCGGCGGATACCGCCATCGGCCGCTTCAGCGCGCTGTGCGACGCCCTGTACAAGCGCATGGATCACTTCGCCGCCCACGGCTGCAAGGTGGCCGACCATGCGCTGGACGTGGTGGTGTTCGGCGAGGCCGATGAAGCGGCGCTGGATGCGATCCTGCTGCGCCGCCTGAACGGCGAGCTGCCGACGCCGGAACAGAGCGCCCAGTTCAAAAGCGCGGTGCTGCTGTTCCTGGCCGGCGAGTACCGGCGCCGCGGCTGGGTGCAGCAGTATCACATCGGCGCGTTGCGTAATAACAACAGCCGCATGCTGACCGCCGTCGGGCCGGATATTGGTTTCGATTCGATCAACGATCGGCCGCTGGCGGAGCCGCTGTCGCGGTTGCTGGATGCCCAGGCGCGGCAGGGCGGCCTGCCGAAAACCATTCTCTACTGCCTCAACCCGCGCGATAACGAAGTGATCGGCACCATGATCGGCAATTTCCAGGGGGAAGGCACGCCGGGCAAGATGCAGTTCGGTTCCGGCTGGTGGTTCAACGATCAGAAGGACGGCATGCAGCGCCAAATGACGCAGCTGGCGCAGCTCGGGCTGCTGAGCCGCTTCGTCGGCATGCTGACCGACAGTCGTAGCTTCCTGTCGTACACGCGCCATGAATACTTCCGCCGCATTCTTTGCCAGATGATCGGTCGTTGGGTGGCGGACGGCGAAGCGCCGGCGGATATCGCGCTGCTGGGCGAAATGGTGAAAAACATCTGCTTCGACAACGCCAAAGACTATTTCGCCATTGAACTGGCGTAGCCGTTATCCGGGACCGGTTTATGCAAAGTACGATAAAGATTCACGAGCAGGATAACGTGGCGGTGGCGCTGCGCGATCTGGCTGCCGGAGAGTGCGTTGAGCTGGAAGGCGCGGTCATCCAACTGGCGCAGCCGGTGGCGCGCGGGCACAAATTTGCGCTCGGCCCGATCGCCAAGGACGAGGACATCATCAAATATGGCCAGCCGATCGGCCATGCGCTCGCGGCCATCGGGCCGGGGGAGCATATTCATTCGCAAAACGCCAAAACCAACCTGAGCGATCTGGACAGCTACCGTTACCAACCGCAGTTCCCGACGTTGCCGCCGCAGGCCGCGGATCGCGAGGTGCAGTTGTACCGACGGGCCGGCGGCGAAGTGGGGATCCGCAATGAGCTGTGGATCGTGCCGACCGTCGGCTGCGTCAACGGTATCGCTCGCCAGATCCAGCAACGCTTTTTGCAGCAAACGCAGGCAGAGGGGATCGACGGCGTGCATCTGTTCAGTCACCCGTTCGGCTGCTCGCAGCTGGGGCAGGATCATGCCAACACCCGCATCATGCTGCAGAACCTGGCGCGCCATCCCAACGCCGGCGCGGTGCTGGTGATCGGGCTGGGTTGCGAGAACAATCAGGTGGATGCCTTTCGCGCCACGTTGGGGATAGAGGACGAGCGACGGCTGCGCTTTATGGTGTGCCAACAACAGGACGACGAAGTGGAAGCCGGGCTGGCGCTGTTGCACGAGCTGTACCGGGAGATGCGCCACGATCGACGCGAGCCGGGCCGCCTGAGCGAGTTGAAGTTTGGCCTGGAGTGCGGCGGTTCGGACGGATTGTCGGGTATCACCGCCAACCCGCTGCTGGGGCGGTTCTCCGATTATGCGATCGCCAACGGCGGCACCACGGTGCTGACCGAAGTGCCGGAGATGTTCGGCGCCGAGCGCATTCTGATGAGCCGCTGCCGCGATGGGGAGACCTTCGACAAAACCGTCGACATGATCAACGATTTCAAACGCTATTTCATCGCCCATCAGCAGCCGATTTATGAGAACCCGTCGCCGGGCAACAAGGCCGGCGGCATCACCACGCTGGAGGAGAAATCGCTCGGCTGCACCCAAAAGGCGGGGTTAAGCCAGGTGGTTGACGTGCTGAAATACGGCGAGCGGCTGCGCGTGCCGGGGCTGAATCTGCTCAGCGCGCCGGGCAACGACGCCGTGGCGACCAGTGCGCTGGCCGGCGCCGGCTGCCATATGGTGCTGTTCAGCACCGGGCGCGGCACGCCGTACGGCGGCTTTGTGCCGACGGTGAAGCTGGCGACCAACAGCGAGCTGGCGGCGAAGAAACCGCACTGGATCGATTTTGACGCCGGCAGCCTGATCCACGGCGTGGCGATGGAGACGTTGCTCAGCCGCTTCATCGATCTGATTGTCGAGATCGCCAACGGGCGTCCGGCGCGTAATGAAACCAACGACTTCCGCGAGCTGGCGATCTTTAAAAGCGGGGTGACGCTGTAAGGCTGACAAAAAAGGCGCTCGAAGGAGCGCCTTTTTGATGAAGCAACGCGCGATTAACGCACCTTCAGCGGATCTTCGTTCGCCAGCCGCTGGTCTTCCGCCTGGCAGGCCGCGGCGGTGAACAGCACGTCGGTGGAGGAGTTGAGGGCGGTTTCCGCCGAATCCTGCAGGACGCCGATGATAAAGCCGACCGCCACCACCTGCATCGCCACGTCGTTCGGAATGCCGAACATGTTGCACGCCAGCGGGATCAGCAGCAGCGAACCGCCGGCCACGCCGGAGGCGCCGCAGGCGCAGAGGGCCGCCACCACGCTCAACAGCAGGGCGGTCGGGACGTCCACCGCGATGCCCAGCGTGTTTACCGCCGCCAGCGTCAACACGGTGATGGTGATCGCCGCGCCGGCCATGTTGATGGTGGCGCCCAGCGGGATGGAAACCGAGTAGGTGTCCTCATTCAGGTTCAGCTTCTTGCACAGTTCCATATTCACCGGGATGTTGGCGGCGGAGCTGCGGGTGAAGAAGGCGGTCACGCCGCTCTCGCGCAGGCAGGCGAACACCAGCGGATACGGGTTGCGGCGGATCTTCCAGTAAACGATCAACGGGTTGAGCACCAGCGCCACCAGCAGCATGCAGCCAAGCAGCACCATCAGCAGCTGGGCGTAGCCCCACAGCGCGCCGAAGCCGGTTTCCGCCAGCGTGGAGGCCACCAGGCCGAAGATGCCGAGCGGCGCACAGCGGATCACCGCGCGCACCACCAGCGTGACCGCATGGGACATGTCGTTGATCAGCCCCTTGGTGGTCTCGGAAGCGTGGCGCAGCGCCAGCCCCAGACCGACGGCCCAGGCCAGAATGCCGATGTAGTTGGCGTTAATCAGCGCATGGAACGGGTTGGCCACCACGCTCATCAACAGGCCCTTCATCACCTCCACAATGCCGCCCGGCGGGGTAATGTCCGTCGCGCCGGTGGTCAGCGCCAGCGTGGAAGGGAAGATAAAGCTGACGACCACCGCCACCAGCGCGGCGGCAAAAGTGCCCAGCAGGTAGAGGAACAGGATCGGGCGAATGTTGGTCTTCTGCCCCTGTTTATGGTTGGCGATCGAGGCCATGACCAGAATCAGCACCAGCACCGGCGCCACCGCTTTCAGCGCGCCGACGAACAGGGTGCCGAGCAGGCCGACCGCCGCTGCCGCCGCCGGTGAAACCAGCGCCACCAGAATGCCGGCCACCAGGCCGACCATGATTTGTTTGACCAGGCTGCCCTGCGTGATCTTTTGTAGTAGTTTTTGCATAGTGCTTTCTTCCTGATGTTATCTGGCCGCCGCGGCGGGAACGACGCCGGGCAGCTTTATATGATTCTGTAACTAAGTGTGTTTGCCGAATCAGTATTCAGCAATCGA